>CAMJTZ010000017.1 GCA_946408865.1 uncultured Clostridia bacterium | reverse complement strand
TTTTCAATCGAAAGAACCTCTCCTTCGGGCTTGTAGGAAACCTTGACATAGGCGGCCACCGCGGGAGCGCCGGCCCTGATGGCAATATGCTGGCATTCCTTCACGATGTCCATCAGTTCGTCATAAGGACCCTCGATCGTGGTTTCAAACGGACCGACAAAATAGTTGTATCCCGTGGATGCGATATACGCGATCACCTCATCCACAATCCGGCAGAGTTCCTCGTCGTCCGCAACCGCGGGCAGAGACTGAATGGCAACGCTGGCTTCCATGGCAAACATCCTCCCCGATCTCAAAATTAAAAGGCGCTTCCCGTAAGAAAGCGCCCTGAAAAAACAGATCCGCGCTTCCCTACGGTAGGATAACCTACATCAGGTTCCAAGGGTCGGACCCGAAAGTCCTCTCAGCCGTAAAGGCACCCCCAGCGACTTTGTTCCTGAGGAACGCCGACTATTATACCACATTTCTGACCCCTGTCAACCGATCGGCCATCCTGTATTTCCTCTGTACACATTCTTGACGTCAGTCCCTCCGCCGTACTATGATTGCTCTGCGATGAAGGAGATCCAGTAGGAAGACCGTTCCCCTGTCCAGAGAGCTGCCGGCCGGTGCAAGGCGGTCAGGGCCTTTTTCCGAATTACCCTCCGGAGCAGCAATCCCAACCCCGTTTCGGGAAGTAGGAACGCCGGGTGCGCCCGTTACAGCGTTAAGGATATGTCAGTATCCGGAGGCTGCTTATGCAGTAAAACTGAGGTGGTACCGCGATTGAATTCGCCCTCTGTGTCCATGCGGCACAGAGGGTTTTTCAGTTCAGCGGACCCCGGAAAGAAGGGTTGTCTCATGTCGTTCGGTGATCTCGCGCTCAAAATCGGTATGCTCCTGGTCTTCTTCGGTGTCATGATCTTTGTCGGCTTCTACTGCCGCAGGCATTCCACCGACGTCAACGGTTTCGTGCTCGGCGGCCGCAACGTCGGTCCCTGGCTGACCGCCTTTGCCTACGGCACGTCCTACTTCTCCGCCGTTATCTTCGTCGGCTATGCCGGCCAGTTCGGCTGGAAGTTCGGCCTCGCCGCCACCTGGGTCGGGATCGGCAACGCGATTATCGGCTCGCTCCTCGCCTGGGTCATCCTCGGCCGGCGCACCCGCGTGATGACGCAGCATCTCGGCAGCGCCACCATGCCGGACTTCTTTGAGAAACGCTTCTCCTCCCCCTCGCTGAAGATTGCCGCCTCCATCGTAATCTTCATCTTCATGATCCCGTATACCGCCTCGCTGTACAACGGCCTGAGCCGCCTTTTCGGAATGGCGTTCAGCATTGACTATTCCGTATGCGTCATCGTCATGGCTGTTCTCACCGCGATTTACGTTATCGTCGGCGGCTATATGGCCACCGCGGTCAATGATTTTATCCAGGGCCTGATCATGCTCGTCGGCATCGTCGCCGTCATCGCGGCTGTGCTCAGCAGCAAGGGCGGCTTCATGGCTTCCCTGAACGGCCTCGCCGCCGCCTCGGATCCGACGATCCCCAACGGCGAAGTTCCCGGCATCTTCAATTCCTTCTTCGGTCCGGATCCGCTGAGCCTGCTGGGCGTTGTGATCCTGACCTCCCTGGGCACCTGGGGCCTGCCCCAGATGATCGGCAAATTCTATGCCATCAAGAGTGAAGGTTCCATCCATAAGGGAACCATCATCTCCACGGTCTTCGCGATCATCGTTGCCGGCGGCTGCTACTTCCTGGGCGGTTTCGGCCGTCTCTTCTCCGCGGAACTCGGCGCTGCAGCCGGCGGCAATCCGCAGGGCGGCTTCGACAATGTCATTCCGACCATGCTTTCCAGCCTCAGTCCCTTCCTGCTGGCCGTCGTGATTATCCTGGTGCTTTCCGCCTCGATGTCCACCCTGTCTTCTCTGGTGCTGACCTCCTCCTCCACCGTCACCCTGGACCTGATCAAAGGCCGCATGGTGAAGAACATGGATGAGAAAAAGCAGCTTCTCGTCCTGCGTGTGCTGATCGTCGTCTTCATCGTAATCTCTGCCGCCCTCGCCATTGTCCAGAGCAAGACCGGCATCGCCTTCATCGCGCAGGCCATGGGCATCAGTTGGGGCGCCATGGCCGGCGCCTTCCTGGCTCCCTTCCTCTACGGTCTGTACTGGAAGCGCACCACGGCTGCAGGCTGCTGGGCTTCCATGCTCTTTTCCACCGTCTTCATGACGATCGATATGCTGGGCAACCTGAAGGTGATCAGCCTCAATCTCGGTTTCCTCCAGTCCCCGATCAACGCCGGCGCCTTCTGCATGATCGCCGGGCTGATCCTGGTCCCCCTGGTCAGCCTCCTTTCCCGGAGGCCCGACAAAGCTTTCGTGGACAATATCTTCAGCTGCTACGAGCGCAAGGTAACCGTCCTCGCCAAGGACTCCATCGAAACCGAGGAACCCTGACCCCTGAAATCATCAAAGGGCCGGAGCAGAAAACTGCTCCGGCCCTTTTTTTCTGTCACTGACCGCCAAACACCCTGGCTGTCACCTTCACCGCTTCCCGCACGTCGCGCGCGTAGAAGTCCGCGCCGATGGTCTTCGCGTAATCTTCCGTCACCACTGCGCCGCCGACCATCACCTGCGGCGGATCCGGCAGTTCCTTCAGCTGCCGTACGGTCTCCGCCATGGCCGGCAGCGTCGTCGTCATCAGCGCGCTCAGGCCCACCAGGCGAATGCCCTTCTCCCGGGCTGCCTTCACAATCGTCTCCGGCGGCACGTCCTTCCCCAGGTCGTGTACCCGGTACCCATAGTTCTCCAGCACCGTGATCACAATATTCTTTCCGATATCGTGGATATCGCCCTGCACCGTCGCCATAATCAGCGAACCCCGGTCCGTTCCCTGTTCGCCCTTCCGCAGCAGCGATCCCCGGATTTCCCCGAAAGCGTTCTGCGCCGCCTGCGCGGCGGAAAGCAGCTGCGGCAGGAAAACTTTTCCCTGTTCATACTTCTCGCCCGTTTCCTCCAGCGCGGGAATCAGTTCCTGCTCCACCAGCTCCATCTCGGTCCGGGTTTTCAGCGCTTCGGCCGTCAGCCGCTCTGCCTCCTTCCGCAGTCCCTTGCGGATCGCGTCCCGAAGCGTCATCTCCGTCGCAGCCGCCGGCGCGCTGACCGGCGTTTCCTCCGCGAACCGTTCCACGTATCCGCGGCATCCCTCGTCCTCGCCGTTCAGCACCCTGCGTGCGGCGATCACATCCATGATTTCCTTCTGGTTCGGGTTCACGATCGGCAGTGTCAGTCCCGCCTCCAGCGCCGCCGCCAGGAATCCCCGCGTCACCAGCATCCGGTTCGGCAGGCCGAAGGAGATGTTGCTGACGCCGAGCACCGTCCGCAGTCCGAGCTCTTCCCGGACTGCGCGTACAGCCTTCAGCGTTTCCATCGCCTGCTCCTGCTGGGCGGAAACCGTCAGCGTCAGGCAGTCGATCCATACGTCTTCCTTCGGAATCCCGGTCTCCGCCGCCCGCTCCAGGATCTTCCGGGCGATCGCAACGCGCTTTTCCGCCGTGTCCGGGATGCCGTTTTCGTCCAGCGTCAGGCCGACCACCGCCGCGCCGTATTTTTTCACCAGCGGCAGGACCGTCCGCAGGCTTTCCTCCTTGCCGTTCACGGAGTTGACGGCGGCCTTTCCATGGTAAACGCGCAGCGCCGCCTCCAGTGCCGCCGGATTCGTCGTGTCCAGCTGCAGGGGCAGGTCCACCGCGCTCTGAATCGCCTGCACCGCGCGCAGCAGCATGCTTACTTCATCCACTCCCGGGTATCCGACATTGATATCCAGCAGGTCCGCCCCGGCGTCCGCCTGGCTGATTGCCAGCTGCACCAGGTAGTCCGTGTCGTCCTCCAGCAGCGCCTGCTGCAGGCGTTTCTTTCCGGTCGGATTGATCCGCTCGCCGATCACGCGGATCCTGTCCGTCGGCAGGCATACCGCCCCCGTGCAGACCGCTCCGCCGGTCTCCGGCCGCTCCGCCTTCGGCAGTTCCGTCCGCGCCAGCGCTGCGATATAATCCGGGTCCGTTCCGCAGCATCCGCCCACAATCTCCGCTCCGGCGGCCGCCAGTTCCTTCATCGCTTCCGCGAAGCTTTCCGCGTCCACGCCATAGGCGCCTGTCACCGGGTCCGGCAGGCCCGCGTTCGGCTTGGCGATTACCGGCAGCGTCGTATTCTCCCGGATCTCCCGGATCATGGGAATCATTTCCTTCGGTCCCAGCGAGCAGTTGATGCCTACCGCGTCCGCGCCAAGGCCTTCCAGCGTCCGCGCCATGGAAGCCGGCGTACAGCCGGTGAACGTCCGCCCCGTGGCGTCAAAGCTCATTGTCACGAACACCGGCAGGTCCGTCTCTTCCTTCGCCGCCAGCAGCGCCGCCCGCGTCTCCGCCAGGTCACTCATCGTTTCGATGGCGATCATGTCTGCCCCGGCTTCCGCCCCGGCGCGCATGATCTCCCGGTACATATCCACCGCCGCGTCAAAAGGCAGGGATCCCAGCGGTTCGAGCATCACACCGAGCGGTCCCACGTCCAGCCCGACGATCCCGCCGGTTTCCCGCGCGCAGTCCCGCGCCAGGCGAATCCCCGCGGTGATGATCTCCTGCACGGTATAGCCCGTATTTTTCATTTTCAGCCGGTTCGCGCCGAAGGTGTTGGCGTAAACCGCACGGCTTCCGGCCCGGTAATAGGCCCGGTGCACCGTAGCCACCATTTCCGGATCCGTAATGTTCAGCGTTTCCGGAACAGTGCCGGGCTTCATGCCGCTTTTCTGCAGCATGGTGCCCATCGCGCCGTCGAGCAGCATCGGCAGTTTAATCTCCACAGAAAATCCCTCTTTCCCTGTATGAACATGTGTCGCGCAGTCTGCAGGATCCGCATCCGCGGATCTTCGCCCCCTGGGGCCGGTCCGCCAGCCCGATGACCGCCGTTACCGATTTGCACGGAAACAGCAGGAAGCTCTCGTTCACAGTGATTCCCAGCTTCCGCCCGGCGTCCAGCGCCTGCAGAAATCCGGCCTGCAGCGCCAGCGGCAGGTCGCCGTATCCCGGGCTGAACCGGTCCGTCAGAAACCGTCCGGGAAACCGGCTGCGGATTTCTTCCTCCGCCTCGTCGCATACGGCTTCCGTCCACGCGCTGCCGCAGACGTCCATCACAGCCGCCCGCGCCATATCGCGCTTTTCCCATTCCTGCATCATCCGGTCGAATCCCGCCCCCAGCGTAGCGATCAGGAGCGCCGCCGTGTCGCATTCCGCCAGCATCTTTTCAGCCAGCGTCCCCGGCAGCCTGATCCCGGCGCCTTCCAGCCGGATTTCCCCCTCCCCGCGGGCAATCCGAAAAGCGCGCCACAGGTATCGGGGATGCAGTCTTTTCTCCAGCATCTCCGCCGTTTCCCCGGCAAGAAGCCTCGTCGCTTCGTCCGCCTGTGCCGCGCCCATATACCGCAGGGCTTCCTCCACCGGAATCCTCATCCGTCACCTCAGTATTTCAGAAAGGTTTTTCATGATGCCTTCGGCCACTTCCGGCTTGTTCATCGTGTAGACATGGATATGCCGGATCCCGTTGGCCACCAGGTCGATAATCTGTTCCGTCGCGTAAACGATGCCCGCCTGCGTCATGGCTGCCGGACTCTCCCCGAAGTAATCCACAATCGCCCGGAACCGCTGCGGCACGTCCGTCCCGGACATGGCCACGCTGCGGCTCAGCTGCTTCGGACTGGTGATGGGCATGATGCCCGCGATAATCGGAACGTTGATCCCCGCCTCCCGCGCCCGGTACAGGAAGTTGAAAAACACCGCGTTGTTGAAAAACATCTGCGTCGTCAGGAAGTCCAGCCCTGCGTCCGTCTTCTCCTTCAGGTGACGCAGATCCTCCGCCTTGTGCGCGCTCTCGATATGCCCTTCCGGATAGCAGGCCCCGCCGATGCAGAAATCCCCGTTTTCCCGGATATCCCGGATCAGCTCCACCGCGTATTTGTAATCCTCGGAGACCTTCCCGTCCTTCGGGATATCTCCCCGCAGCGCCAGGATGTTCTCGATCCCGTTCTGCCGGTACAGTTCCAGCATCTTCAGCACATGCTCCCGCGTGGAGCTCACGCAGGTCAGGTGTGCCAGCGTCGGCACGCCCCAGGTCTTCTGGATATCCGCCGCGATTCCGGTGGTGAATTCCCCGGTACCGCCCCCCGCTCCGTAGGTCACGCTCATGAAATCCGGCTTCAGCTGCGCGATCTCCAGGGCTTTCGCCGCGGTTTCGCTGTATTTTTCAGATGTTTTCGGCGGGAATACTTCGAGGGAGAAAGTCACTCCGCCCTGTTTCAGCAGTTCTGAAATGCGCATGGTCCTGTCCCCTTTTCCGTTCATTGGATCAAGTATAGCATAAAAACCTTTTTTCGTATTGTTTTTCTTCCGGCGTACGCTCTTGACAGATCCCCCGGCTTTGTTTATCTTTGTCACAGCACAGAAAACACAACCGTCCGCCTGCGGACAGAACCGGGGGAGATACCATGACCATGCATTTTGATCCCACCTTTGAATCCCTTCGCACCTATTCCGCCCCGCAATGGTTCCGGGATGCCAAGTTCGGCATCTGGAGCCACTGGGGACCCCAGAGCGTTCCCATGTTCGGCGACTGGTACGCCCGCAACATGTATATTGAGGGAACGCCCCAGTATGAATACCATCTGCGCCACTACGGCCATCCGTCGAAGTTCGGATACAAGGATATCTGCGCCCTCTGGAAGGCGGAGAACTTTGATCCCGAGTCTCTGGCGGACCGGTACTGGAAGGCCGGCGCCCGCTATCTCATGACACAGGCCACCCATCATGATCATTTCTTCAATTATGATTCGAAGCTGAACCGGATGAACAGCGTCAACGTCGGCCCGCATAAGGATATCCTCGCCCTCTGGAAAAAGGCGGCGGACCGGCTCGGCATGCCTTTCGGTATCAGCGAGCATCTCGGCGCCTCCTTCTCCTGGTGGCGCGTCAACAAGGGCTGCGACCGGTTCGGTCCCTATGCAGGCGTCCCTTATGACGGCAATGATCCCGCCTGGCAGGATTTCTATCATGCCAATCAGGAGCACGGTACGGACGATCCCGGCGCCGCCGCCCCCTGGTATACGCAGAATCCGCAGTTCCGGGATTACTGGCTCCGCTGCGTTACCGAGATGGTCGACCGTTTCCATCCGGACCTGCTGTATACCGACGGCGTTCTGCCCTTCGGTGAGCACTGGATGGACAAACAGGAAGCCCCGGATCCGGAAGCCTACCGCCTCGGTCTGCAGGCCGTCGCCCATCTGTACAATACCTCCATTGCCGACCATGGGGAGAACCGCGCCGTCTATCTGCAGAAGGACCGCCGGCCGGAGATCTTCAGCGTCGGTGTCCTGGATATCGAGAAAAGCCAGCTCCCGGGCATTATGCCCGAGCCCTGGCATACGGATACCTGCATCGGCAACTGGTTCTATGATGTGCATTATCCCTATAAACATCCGGAGCAGATCATCGAAATGCTCGTGGATATCATTTCCAAGAACGGCGTCATGCTGCTCAACATTCTGCAGCGGCCGGACGGGTCCATTGACGACGAGGCTTCCTTCATTCTGGATAAAATCGGCGAATGGTTCGCTGTCAACAGCGAAGCGGTCTATGGAACCCGTCCCTGGCGCGTCTTCGGCGAAGGGGAAACCCGGGTCAAAATTGACGGTTTCACCGAGGAAAAGACCTCCTGGAGCCGCAGCGACATCCGCTTCGTGCAGAAGGACAGCGCAGTCTATGCCTTCCTGATGGGCGCGCAGGGCGGCGAAGCCGTTGCGCTGCGCAGCTTCGCGGATCAGCCCGTGCGCTCCGTGGAGCTCCTGGGCGCAGGTCCCGTGCCCTTTACACAGGAATACGGCGTCCTGCTGGTTTCCCTGCCGGAACGCCTTCCTTCCCTGTGCGCGAACGCGCT
Source organism: uncultured Clostridia bacterium (assembly GCA_946408865.1). Next base: position 12,788 of record CAMJTZ010000017.1, on the reverse strand, counting down.
CAGAATTTTCTGATTTGAAAGTGTCCTGATTTCAGCTTACAGGCTGCGGACCGCTGCGAATCCCTTCTCCAGATCGGCCAGGATGTCGTCGATGTGCTCCGTGCCGATGGACAGGCGGATCGTGTTGGGCCGGATCCCCTGGTCCAGCAGTTCCTCTTCACTCAGCTGGGAGTGGGTGGTGGAGGCCGGGTGAATCACCAGGCTCTTCACATCCGCCACGTTGGCCAGCAGTGAAAAGATCTCCAGATGGTCTATGAATTCCCAGGCTTCCTTCTGTCCGCCTTTGATTTCAAAGGTGAAGATGGAAGCGCCGCCGTTCGGGAAATACTTCTGATACAGCTTGTGGTCCGGATGATCCGGTACCGACGGGTGATTGACTTTTTCCACCTGCGGGTGCTTCGAAAGGAAGTCGATCACCTTTTTCGTATTCTCCGCGTGCCGGTCCAGCCGCAGGGACAGGGTTTCCACCCCCTGCAGCAGCAGGAACGCGTTGAAGGGGGAAATGCAGGCGCCGGTATCCCGCAGCAGAATCGCCCGGATGAATGTCACGAACGCGGCGGGACCCACCGCATCGTAGAAGGAAACGCCGTGATAGCTCGGGTTCGGCGCGGCGATGTTCGGATACTTCCCGCTGGCCTTCCAGTTGAATTTTCCGGATTCCACGATGATGCCGCCCAGCGTCGTACCGTGGCCGCCGAGGAACTTCGTCGCCGAATGCACGACGATGTCCGCGCCGTGCTCAATCGGGCGGATCCAGTACGGCGTTCCGAAGGTATTGTCGATCACCAGCGGCAGTCCGTGCCTGTGAGCGATCTCCGCGACGGCGTCGATATCCGGAATGTCGCTGTTCGGGTTGCCCAACGTTTCAAGGTAGATCGCCCGCGTGTTCTCCCGGATCGCGCCTTCCACTTCCTTCAGGTCGTGGGCATTGACGAATGTGGTCTCCACGCCGTACTGCGGCAGCGTGTGGCTCAGCAGATTGAAGCTCCCGCCGTAGATCGTCTTTTGCGCTACGATGTGGCCCCCGTTGGCTGCCAGCGCCTGGATCGTGTAGGTGATGGCTGCCGCGCCGGAGGAAACCGCCAGCGCCGCGCTGCCGCCTTCCAGGGCGGCGACCCGCTTTTCGAGCACATCCTGCGTGGAGTTCGTCAGCCGGCCGTAGATGTTGCCTGCGTCCGCCAGGCCGAACCGGTCCGCGGCGTGTTTGCTGTTATGGAATACATAGGATGTCGTCTGGTAAATCGGTACTGCTCGCGCGTCCGTTGCGGGGTCGGCCTGTTCCTGTCCTACGTGCAGCTGAAGGGTTTCGAATTTATAGTTACTCATGGTTTTATTCTCCTTTTTCATTCATTTTTCGTTTGAGACGTTTCCGTTGTCCTCCCGCCGGCGCAGAAAAAAACCGGGGGCTTCTTCAGCTCCCGGGCAAAGCCGCAGTCCGCCGGCCTGTCAGCCGCGCATTCGTTGGAGGCGCGGCCGGATACAGCCGGAGAAACCCGCTGCTGTCATTGCCCGGGAGTTAAGCATTCGTCCGCACATACACATCATGATTCCGCGTCTCCTTTCGTTTTGTTGGCGCGATTCTATCACCATTTACCTACCATGTCAATAGGTTTAATTGTATTTCGATTGTTTTTCGCCGGATCTGGTTTTTCCTCCGCGGCAGGGCATTCCTTCCCGACCGGCGAATATCCCTTACAGGCTTTGATAACAATGAATCAGGAAAGGCAGGTATCCCCATGATCCCGCTGAACAAGATCCGTATTACCGATCCTTTCTGGCGCACGGAGCAGGAGCTCGTCCGCACGGAAGTGATTCCCTATCAGTGGGAAGCGCTGAACGACCGGGTGCCCGGCGCCTCCCCCAGCTTTGCCATTCATAATTTCAAGGCGGCCGCAGCGCTTCGCGCCCGCTCCCACGAGCCGGGGTTCCGTCCGCCCGTCTTTGGAAACGTCCCCTTTGAAGTCCTTCCGGAGGATCCGGATCATCCCGATCCCGGCAAATTCTACGGTTTCCTCTTCCAGGACACGGACCTCTACAAATGGCTCGAAGCCGTTGCCTATTCCCTTGTGAATCATCCGGATCCGGATCTTCAGGCCACGGCCGACGCGGCGATCGCCCTCATTGCCGACGCCCAGGCTGAAGACGGCTATATCGATACCTACTATATTCTCAACGGCCGCGACCGGGAATTCACCTGTTTGCGGGACCACCATGAACTGTACTGTTTCGGTCATCTGGCGGAAGCCGCCGTCGCTTATCATCAGGCCACCGGCAGCGATGTCCTTCTGCGCGTCGCGGAACGTTTTGCTGCGTATATCAGTTCAAAGATCGGACCGGAGCCCGGAAAAAAGCACGGCTATCCCGGCCATGAAATTGCCGAAATGGCCCTCGTCCGCCTCTGTGAGGAAACCGGAAAGGAGGATTATCTGCGCCTCAGCCGGTATTTTGTGGACGAGCGGGGAAAGCAGCCGAACTATTTTGATCTGGAAAGCCATCAGCCGCCGTCCTTTGAGCGGCCAAACGAGCCTTATTCCTATTATCAGGCGCACAAGCCCGTCCGGGAGCAGGACGAAGCCCTGGGTCACGCCGTCCGCGCCATGTATCTGTACAGCGGTATGGCGGATCTCGCCCGTCTGACCGGGGATACATCCCTGAAGGAAGCCTGCCGCAGGCTTTTCCGCTCCGTCACCCGGGAGAAGATGTATCTCACCGGCGGCGTCGGCTCCACGAATATCGGGGAGTCCTTCACCTTTCCCTTCGATCTGCCGAACGATATGGCCTATACTGAATCCTGCGCTGCCATCGGCCTGTGCTTCTTCGCCCGCCGCATGCTGCAGCTGGAGCCCCGGGGCGAATATGCCGACGTCATGGAACGCGCCCTGTACAATAATGTGCTCAGCGGCATGGCCCTTGACGGCAAAAGCTTCTTCTATGTCAATCCTCTGGAAGTCTGGCCGGAGGCAACCCATCGGGACGCCCGCAAGACGCATGTAAAGTCCGTACGCCAGAAGTGGTTCGGCTGCGCCTGCTGCCCGCCGAATATCGCGCGTCTTCTCGGTTCCCTCGGCGCCTATGCCTTCGCGGAGCAGGAAGGAAAATGCTTTGTCCATCTCTGGCTGTCCGCGGAGGCGGATCTGTCCTTCGGTGCGCACCTCCTGACGGAAGTGGACCGTTCGTCGCCTTCCGCCTGGAAGGTCCGGCTCCGCCTTTCCGGGGCCGGCAGGGATTTCACCCTTGCCCTGCGGATTCCGGGCTGGTGCGGCGGATACACCCTGGAAGGCGCCGCTTCTTCCCAAACCGCGGAACAGGACGGCTACCTGTATATCCGGAAGGACTGGCAGGCGGAGGAGGAACTCACCCTGACCCTTTCCTGCCCCGTGCGGATCCTGCGGGCGGATACCCGCGTGCGGGAGAATACCGGCAAAGTCGCCTTCATGCACGGTCCCTTCGTCTACTGCCTGGAGGAAACGGATAACGGCGGAAACCTGCACCTCTGTTCCGTTTCCCGGGATCTGTCCCCCGACCGGATTTCCTTTGAGAAAGCGGAAATCTGCGGACGCGAAACAGACCTCCTCCTCGTTCCGGGTCTCCGGGAGGCGGAAGTCACGGACCGCGGCCTCTATTTTGATGCAGATGAGAAAAACGGCTCCCCCGCACCCGTCACCCTCCGCCTGATTCCCTATTTCATGTGGGCCAACCGCGGGGAAAACGAGATGCAGGTCTGGATCCGGCAATCCTGAAAGCTTATTCCTTTTCAGCGGCGGTAAGCGCGCTCCAGCCGGGCACGAACCCGCTCCTCAGCCCGTTGCGGAAGGAGCGGACGTTCGCCCACGCCGCCGCGTAGAACGGCATCTTCCCGGCGTCGAAAACCGCCCGGGCCAGCCGGTTGGTCAGTGCGGAGGCGATCCCCTGCCGCCGGTATTCCGGCAGCACGTCGATCCCGATCTGCCACATTTCCGGACAGTCGGCGGAGCATCCCGCCAGGCCGATCAGTTTTCCTCCGTCGTATGCGCCGATGCCCAGCATGTCCAGCTCTTTCCGGTCGCTGCACAGCGCGTTGCTCCATTCCGGAACATACAGCTCCGCAAAGTCCTCCGGATGCAGCAGCCGCGTTTCGTACGCGCAGGGCAGATCCGCGCCGTAAATCCGGTCCGGATCCGGCAGGAAGCAGGTATGCATCCATGCCGCCTGCGCGTTTGCCTTCGACAGGATTTCATTCAGCCTGTACAGATACGGCGTCTCAAAGCATCTGTGAATCTTCTCCGCGCCGTTGACGTATGCGCTGATCTCCGGAATCAGGTCCTTCCGGCAGGCCGCCACCACGTTGTTCCCGAAGGTGAACAGCGCGCAGATATGCGGAAACTTCATATACCGGCTCCCGTTTTCGGAAGCGATGGATTCGACGATGACGTTCTCCGTCCTGCGAAAGTCTTCCGGATCGCAGGAGCAGTCCGCCGCAGCCTGCCGCAGCGCGGTTTCCAGGATTTCCTGTCTGGTCATGCTTTCCCCTCTTCCCTCTCCGGGGCGGAACCGCTGCGTTCCGCTCCTGCTGCTTTCCGGTATTATAGCATACGGATTCCGGATCCTCCAGGGAATGGTTTTTGACTCCCGGGAAGAACTGTTTTTTATTCTGTCCTTCGCCGGTACAGGTAGTAGGTCCACACGCGGCCTTCAAATACCATTTCCGCTTTGTCGGCCAGTTCATACCGGCCGGCATTTTTCAGTTTCTGCTGCCGGGTGATGACGAATTCGGTTTCCGCGCCGGCCACCGCGTCCTTCATGGCCTGCTTCATTTCCGGCAGGTCGTTGTTCAGCGTGCAGAACCAACGCGTTACAGGCAGGGATTCCGCAGCAAAGTAGAATCCGCCGTCCAGAAAGCCGTAGTTCAGCAGCGAGGTATCCTCCGCTGCCCGGATCGTCTCCGCGAAACGATACTGCGGCAGTTCGCTTTTCTCCTTCCCGAGCAGGTAGACGTTTCCGCTCCACCGGGTCGCTGCGGGAGGACCGAGACAGATGACCAGCGCGGCAAAGCCCGCTGCCGCGCGCCGGAATACGCGCTTTTCGCGCACGCTCTCCGGAATCACGGAGAACAGCGCGGCAAATCCAGGCGCGCCGAAGACCGCCATCACGATCGCGTAATAGGGATATCGCCGTCCGCTGGCGTAGGTGAAAAGGAAGAGGCCTGCCGCGCTGAGAACACAGGCCGCCGCTTCCCGCCAGCGTTTCCCTGCCGTGCAGAGCAGCCAGAGCATTCCCGCCGTCGCGGGGATAAACCAGCTCAGATTGTTCAGCAGATTCGGCAGCGGCAGATCGTAGTTCCCGCTGCGGATATTCTGTGTATACCGCGTCAGGTTATCCGTGAAGTACGCCTGCCACATGGCCGGCAGCGCTCCGGCCGCCGCGTACCGGATTACAACCGCCGCCGTCACGATTCCGGCGCCCAGAGCCGCCTGCATCACCGCTTTCCAGAGGTTTTTTCCGCGGTAATCCGCGATGTACCAGACAATCACCGCCAGCGCCAGCCCGGCAAACAGGCCGCAAAAGGTGTATTTGGTCCACAGCGCCGCGCCTCCGCAGGCTCCGAGCCCGCAGGCCTGCCGCGCCGTCAGGGGCTTCCGCTCCTTCATCCTCTTCAGCACCGTGAACATCGCCAGCGCGAATACCGGCAGGAAGAGTTCCTCCGCGCTCCCGCCGTGGGAAAACGCGGGGGACAGCGGCACGCCGATGCCGAGCCCCGCCACAGTCCATGCGTAAGCAGCCGGCGTGCCGGAAAGCGTTTCCGCCGTGCGTCCGCTGAAATACAGAAACGTCGCGAAGCAGGCCGTTTCCACAATGAAAACGCCGATGAAACCCGTTTCGGAGATCCAGGCTGCCAGCGCATAAACCGCATACAGCAGCGGGCCCTTCTGTTCGTACAGGTCCAGGTAAGGTACCAGTCCGTGCCGGATCCCCCGCCCAACCGTAAAGAAGCAGTTCACGTCCACCCAGTCGTTCATCGGGTACAGCGGGGAATTCTTGGAGCAGACCAGCAGCATGGCAACGGAAAGGAGGCCGGCCAGGGCAATCCGCCCTGCAGTACCGGCCCGCCTGTTTTTAAATTGGTTCATGGTTTTCTCTTCCGTCCGCGCTTTCCCGCCGCCAGCCCAGAACGCTCCGGGCAATGGCGCAGAGGCACAGGACGGCCAGCAGCCACCGGGAAACCGAATTGTCCACAAAATTCATCATCGGGTTAAACTGGTCGAGCACCAGGAACACCAGAAACATCATCCCGAGCACGACCGTCCCGTGGTTCATCCATCTCATTGTTTTACTCATTGCTCCGCACCTCCGCGATCAGCAGCGCGTCGCTGCTTTCCCTTCCGCCGCCGGAAGGATGGTTGATCACTTCGTTCCCCCATACCATGATGGAGGAATTTCCGCCGTCCAGATTGTAGGCTGCGCTGCATCCAAGGTCGTGGAACAGTCCGCTCAGCTGCGGCAGCGTGATGCCGGCGGATTCGCCACGCCCGTCCACCACAACCAGGCAGTAGTGCCCCGGCTCGTAGTAGCCGATCGCTGTCCGCGGGTTGGCGGCGATGATCCGGCCCGGGCTGGAGAAATCCGTCAGAATCTCCCCGCTGCTGCCCAACAGCGCCGGCCCGAAGGTCCAGGCCTGCCAGGCGCCGTCCGCCACCGCCTCCTCCACGGAGAAGGCACTCCCGGGCATCACTTTCATCGTCCCGTCGTAGTACAGCACGCATACGTCGCAGTCCGTCGCGTTGGCGCGGTAGATCGTTCCGTTCCGGATCACGACGCCCTCGCTCGTGTTTCCGTAGTAGTCCCCGTTCACCGCCAGCAGCGCGCCTTTCAGCGCAGCCATCCCGGCAATGCTGTCGCGGAATCCGCTTCCGTAGGTATCGGACGCCAGCGCGGTCTGGAAGCACGTGATATCCCGGACGTAGATGTCCGCAAGGTAATAGGTTATATTGCCGTCGTTCACTTCGCTGACCGTAACCGAAAGATCCGGACTTTGGTAGCTGTTTTCCGTTTCGATGATTTCATCCGAATATTTGTCGGCAAATTTCTCCGCGATCGGGACGTTCACCGTCTCTGCGTCTGTCCCGGCGGAAACCGCGCTGTCCTCTTCCAGGGCGCTTCCGCCCTTGGAGTTTCCGCCTTTGCCGCTGCCGCCGCTGCTTTTCCCGCTGCCCCGGCTGTTCCGCCTGCCGGAACTGCTTCCGTGTCCTGTGTCGCTTTTCCCTGCCGAGGCCGTCATCCGCACCTCCGGCCGGAAGGTTTCCTCTGCCGTTTCTTCTCCGGAAGCGGTCTCTGTTCCGGAAACCGTTTCTGTTCCGATGTCCGTCCGGGTCTCCGCGGCTGTTCCGGTTTCCGTCGTTTCCGCCGCTGCCGCCTGCGCCGCGGCCGGTCTCACCGTCTGCACGTTCAGGCTCTGCTGCCGGCTCGGCAGTACATGGTGGAACAGGGCGAAAACCGTCAGTGCCAGTCCGGCTGCCGCCGCGTCCAGCAGCAGGTTCCGCAGTACCGGGTGTTTCTTTTTCATGGTTTGTCTCCTCTCCGGAAAGTCTTTACAGCTGTGCCTGCGGCTCCGCCCAGGGCAGCACGGCGATTTCCAGGTTGCCGTTGCGTGTCCGCAGTTCGTCGATCATTTCCTTCTCCTCTTCCGGGTTCTTCATCCGGATTTTGAAACTCAGCCGGTACATGCTGCCCATACCGGTGGTTTTCACGCCGGCGTTCTCCGCTTCCTTCAGATAACGGGCAAAAGGTTCCTCAAACGCCCGGGCGTAGTCCAGGGATTCCGGAATCGTGATCTTCAGCAGTTTTTCCTCCTGCGTTCCCGCGTGGTCAAACAGTTTCGTTCCGGAAAGCGCCAGGAACAGCAATCCCATGATCACCAGCACCAGCACGCCGTAAGCGATGTAGCCCATTCCGAAGGCGCAGCCGGCCGCCATGGCGATCAGCACCGCCGCAATCTCGTCGCTGGTTCCCTGCGCGGAGCGGAACCGGGTCAGCGCAAACGCGCCGCCGAAGGCGATTCCCGCCCCGATATTTCCGTTGATGAATGTCAGCACCAGGCCCACCACGAAGGGCAGCACCGAGCTGACGATGAAAAAGCGCCGGTTTGCCCGGATCCGGAAGCTCATCAGCCATGAGTACAGAATGCCGGATCCCAGTGCCGCCGCTGCCATCAGCAGCAGCTGCACCGGCGTTACAGAAGCGGAATAAATTGAATTGAACATCGTCTCTCTCTCCTTTGCTTTTCCCCTGCGGGGTTTCCTCTCCGGTCATGCGCTCCGGAGGACCCGGAGTGCCGGCCGTTCCGTCTGCACCGGCTGTACCGGCGGCGCGGCCTTTGTGCGCTCCCGGGTGTACGCTTCCCCGTACTTGGAGAAACTGCTTTTATAAATCTGTCCCTCGTCCAGGATGGCGCTCAGCCACAGGGGCATCGCCGCCTGCACCTTCACTTCCAGGATCGAGCCTCCCTCTGGAAGCAGTGGAATACCGTCCATCTCACCTGTCAGCCGCAGATCCTCCATCCGGTACCGGGGATTGAAATCGATCGTCAGCCGCAGATCCCCGTCCGGCTCATAGTACGCGATCCGGTCGTACAGAATCAGGCAGGCCGGCTCCAGCGAATCATAGGAATCCCGGAACCAGTCCAGTTCCCGGCTGATCTGCCGGTCCGCGAAGCGTCCGTTTTCCCCCCGGAAGAACGCCTGCACCTCCGGCAGCGTGCTCCGCACCCGCCGCTTGTATACGATGCCGGATGCTTTCCGCTTCAGTTCCAGGAACACGGGGGAATCCTCCGTTGCGGGTCCGTAGGAACGGAGCCGCATCTTTTCCTTGAAGTCCGGCTTATCCATCGAAGCGCGGATCAGCCGCCGGTCCGGCGTGTCGTAATACAGGGAGGCGATGGTCGTCTTTCCGTACCGGTCCGGTTCCATGTGGCCCTGTAGCCGCCGCATCAGGAATGCGGTCTGTCCCCGGTCCATCAGATATTTCAGTTCATAACGCTTCATCACGTTAATAAAGCTCTCTGCCATGCGAATGCCTCCCCGCTGTTTTTTGTTTCCTTACCAGCCGCCCCGGCCGCCGTGTCCGCCGCGTCCGCCGCCCATGCCGCCGCCGCTCTCGCCCTGGCCGCCGTTCATGCCCCAGCCGCCCCGGCCGCCTCCGCCGCCGAGCATCTGGTTCGGGATGGAGGAAGTCTGCTGGCCGTTGATGTAAACCGTTCCGCCTGTGAAGGATACGTATCCGTCGTAGTCAAACGTGCTGTTCCCGGTCACGCTGATGACGCCGCCGTTGATGTAGAGGTTTCCGTTCGAGTCAATCCCGTCGGTGTCTCCGCCGCCCATCGCCACATTCACCGTGCCGCCGTTGAACTCGATCGCGGCTTCCACCGCGGAGGACTTGTTTGCGGCGTTGATCCCGTCGTCCGATGCGGCGATACGGATTGTTCCGCCGTTAATCTGGATGAAGGTGCCCTCAATGCCCTCCGCCGCGCTGACCGTCACTTCGCCGTCGTCAATCTGCACTACGGAGGTGGCGTGGATCCCGTCGTCCCCGCAGGTAATGTTCAGGTTCCCGCCGCCGATCCAGATATATCCCTTGCTGTCGTCGTCGCTGTTCTCGGCGTGGAGTCCGTCTGTTCCGGCCTGCAGTGTGAAGGTGCCGCCTGCCACGCGGATGGAATCGTTCGCTTCAAAGGCCTTGGACTTCGCGGATATCTCATAGGTTCCGCCGGTGATCTTCAGGTCGTCCTTGCATACCACGCCATTCTCCGCGGAGGCAATCGTCAGCGTCGCCGTTCCGTTCAGCGTCAGGTCCTGCCTGGAGAAGATCACCCCGTCCGTGTTCGTTTCGCCGTCTGCCCGGAAAGTTCCGGTCACCGCCAGGGAGCTGTCCGCCGCCGTCGTAATGAACACCTTGTCCGCCGATACCACATAGATGCAGGGGAAGTCCGTGTTTGTCATCTGCAGGCCCTGCAGCACCAGCTGCACCTTCGCGTCGTCCGCCGCTTCCACATATACCGTGGCTCCCGCGGCCGTTCCGCTCAGCACATAGACCCCGGCTTCCGTAATCCGGATTGCCTGTCCGTCGCTGACGGTGACGGCCGCCGCTTCGCTCAGGTCCGCCGTCTGCGCCAGATCCCTGTCCGTGAACAGGTCCGCGCTGCTGTATACCGGCGTGCCGCCGGCCGCGGCCGAAGCCGTCTGCAGGAATCCTCCCGCCAGGATCATCACGGCCGCCAGCAGCAGAGCCGCCGCCCCTGTTATTTTCTGTATCCATGTGCGCTTCTGTTTCATCAGTAAGCACCGCCTTTCCTTTCGTGATGGCGTCATTGTAAAGCGCGAACCTTAAAATTAACTTGAAAAGAAAAAATTGTTTTTCGTTTCTGTCAATGGTAAAATACATTCAGATAAAAGTTTCATAGTCCCCGCCGTTTCGGGATCCCCGCTCCTGCGGAAAACAAAAACGCCGTGTAAAAAAGAAAGGAGAATTTCCCTGTGATTCACGTCGACGACGCTTTATGGTTCCTGATGGAAAAAGATCCGGGTCTCACCCCTTACAGCGGAGAAATCCGGATGCATATGGACCGGTATAATGACCGCCGCTGGCATCTGGCCGGCAACGGTTCCCTGTCTGATTTTGCCAACGGCCACCGCTACTTCGGTTTCCACCGTACGGAAACCGGCTGGGTTTTCCGGGAATGGCTGCCGGGGGCGGACGCCGCCTGGCTCACCGGCGATTTCAACGACTGGGACAGATGGAACACGCCGCTGCATCATATCGGCGGCGGCGTATGGGAAATCACGCTGGACGGACGGGACGCCCTGAAGCACGGGCAGTTTGTCAAGCTCATGGTCGGCCGCCAGGGTGCCAGCTTCGAGCGGATTCCCGCCTGGATCACCCGCTGCGTCATGGATATGGCCAGCGAAACCCTCTGCGGCCAGATCTGGATGCCGGACGAGCCTTTTGAATGGACGGACGGGGACTTCTACGGCCGGCAGCGCCCGGATTCCCCGATGATCTATGAGGCGCATATCGGTATGGCCCAGGAGCACGGCCATATCGGCTCCTACCGGGAGTTCGCGGACGAAACCCTCGGCTGGATCAAATACGCGGGTTACAACACCGTGCAGCTGATGGCCATCCAGGAGCATCCCTATTATGCCTCCTTCGGCTATCAGGTCACGAATTTCTTCGCACCGACCCATCGCTACGGCACCCCCGAGGATCTGAAATACCTGATCAACAAAGCGCATTCCCTCGGTCTCTCCGTCCTGCTCGATGTGGTTCACAGCCATGCCTGCCCGAATGTGGGCGAGGGCCTGAATCAGCTCGACGGTACGGACGATCAGTATTTCCTCCCCGGCGACCGCGGCTGGCATCCCAACTGGAAAACCAGGATCTTTGATTACGCGAAGCATAGTGTGATTCATTTCCTGCTCTCCAATCTGAAGTACTGGCAGGATGAATTTCACTTCGACGGTTTCCGTTTTGACGGCGTCACCTCCATGATGTACGAAAATCACGGAAACTGCTCCTTCAACGGTTATGATTCCTATTTCTCCATGAATACCAATGTGGACGGCCGGATCTACCTAATGCTTGCCAACGAGCTGATTCACGGCATCAATCCGAAAGCCATGACCGTTGCTGAGGACGTCTCCTGCTTCCCGGGCATGTGTCTGCCGCTGGAATACGCCGGCGTCGGCTTTGATTACCGCCTGGCCATGGGAATGCCGGATACCTGGATCCGGCTGGTCAAGGATCAGATGCAGGAAAACTGGGACATGCACGCTCTCTGGCATGAGCTGACCTGGGGCCGTCCGGGGGAAATGAGCATCGGCTACTCGGAATCCCACGATCAGGCCCTCGTCGGCGACAAGTCCCTGATCTTCCGCATGGCGGACGCGGAGATGTATACCGGCATGTCCAAGGATTACCACTCGCTGAACATGGACCGCGCCATCGATATGCATAAGGTCATCCGTTTTCTCACCTGCTCCCTCGCCGGCAACGGATACCTGAATTTCATGGGCAATGAGTTCGGCCACCCGGAATGGGTGGACTTCCCCCGGGAAGGCAACGGCTGGAGCTATCACTATGCCCGCCGCCAGTGGTCCCTCGTCCACAACTGGAATCTGAAGTATGAATGGCTCGCCAATTTCGACCGCGGCATGACGTATCTTATGAATACCCACAAGGTTCACTGCACCGGCCCGGCAGAAAGCCTCTGGATCGACAATGAGCGCAAGCTCCTCATCTTTGCCCGCGGCGGCCTGCTTTACGCTTTCAACCTGCATCCGACCTGGTCCCAGGAAAGCGTGTTCATCAACTGCCGTGTCACCGGTCCCGGCGGATACCGCGTCATCTTCTCCACGGACGACTGGCCTTACGGCGGGCAGACCCGCATCAATATGGACAATATCTATCACGCCGCCGATACGGAGTTCGGTTACGGCATTAAGCTCTACCTCCCCTGCCGCACCGGTGTCGCGCTGAAAAAAGTGGAATGGTAAGCCATCCCGGCTTACCATTCCCTGTGTCCGTTCTTTTTTACCGTTTTTCTCCCATTCCCGGCAGCTCCATCAGCGCGGGAATCAGATCAAAGGGGCTGTTCCACTGCGTTTCCGCAACGATTTTTTCAATCCGCTCCAGTGCGGCGCTCACCGGCGCCGTTTTTTCTTCAGCGTTGTCCGTGTAATTTTCCAGCCGCCCGCCGGTATATTTTCCGTCTTCAATGCCGAGAAACTTTTCCGCCAGCCGCTGGTCAAACCGGCCGA
>CAMJTZ010000016.1 GCA_946408865.1 uncultured Clostridia bacterium | reverse complement strand
ATTCGGAAAAAGAACAGACCGCCACCGTAACCATGCGGTACGGCGGCGGCCGGTTTGACCCGTCAGGCGGGGAAAATGAACTGTCCTACCGGGTGCTGAAGGCTTCCGCGGAGGAACTGGAGTATACCTACGATCCGGAAACGGAACCGGCCAATGCCGTCCGCGTGATGTTCCGGGAATAAGGGATCAGTATATACCGAATGCCCGCGGCATGAATCCCAGGGCAAAGTGGATCAGCGCTGCGCCCCAGATATTTCCGTCCCGCTCATACAGGTAGCCCGTCAGCATGCACAGGACCCCCGCCGCAACCAGGTAATACAGCGGGTAGTTCATGTGCAGAATTGCAAAGAACAGTCCCGTCAGAATCACTGTGATATGTTTATTGTCCGTCGTGTTCGCACGGCGGATATTTTCCTGCACAAAGGCTTTGATCATGATTTCCTGCAGGATCACGCTCAGCGGATAGAACCAACGTCCGTGAATGTTCAGATACAGTCCGAACCAGGGCTTTGCCGCCGCTTCCGGATCATGGGCGTTGATCCACAGGCGTATCCCGAGGATCGCGAGAATAATCAGGAGGGAAAAGACGGCCGCCTCGAGCATCTCCCGGCCGATCATTTTCCGGCTCCGGAATTTCAGCGCGGACCACCGGATCTCCAGCGGCGTTTTCAGCCAGAAGGGAATGGCCAGCAGCGCCACGGCAGGCATATAAAACTTATTGATGTCCGACGCGCTCCAGCCGGCTTCCCGCTCCGGCCAGATCAGGAAAAGCGCCTTGGTGACAACAACCTCCAGGAACAGCGCGGCCAGGAGCAGCAGGAGCAGGCTCACAGTCACGTCCATATTCTTCCACGGCTTCAGCTTCTTCATCGCTTCGTTATTCCTCCGTTTTGTCAAAATGCACCCGGATACATACGACTTCGCTCTCCGCCGGCCACTTGTAGTGGAACCCCCACGCGCCGACACCCGAGGTGGTGACCGCACGCATATCCCCATAAGTACGCGTGCCGTCGAGCATATCGTTCACAAGGCTGGTGCTGAAGAAATGGGGAATATTGAAACCGTGGGTGTGACCGGCCATCACAAGATCCACGCCGAGGGAAGCCATTTCCCGGAAGTGCTTCGGCCGGTGCGTCAGGACGATGACCGGCTTCTCCGGATCCGGATGCAGACGCGCGAACAGTTTTTCAAAGCTTTCCGCGCGCAGCGACGGATCCAGGCAGCCGATCAGCTGGATATCCTCCCCGAGAATCACCATCTCATCCGCAAGCACTTTTACGTCGGCGTTCAGTATGGCGTCCTTCGCGCCGGGGACCCAGTCCTCCATCAGCCCGTCATGATTTCCGTAAACATAATAAATTCCAAACTTCGGTTGGCGGATCGTCTGAAGGACCCGGACAAAACTCTCCGCGTCTTTCTCCGCCGTGGTTTCGTCAAACAGATCGCCGCCGATCAGCAGCACGTCCGCGTCGCAGGCGTCGATCTGCTTCACCATGTCGTCATAGGTGTATTCATAGGTACCGGAGCCGGCGTGCACGTCCGCAATCAGGCAGATCCGCAGTTCATCCTCCGCCGATTTCGCACGGATCTGCACGCCGTACGTGGTCTGCTGCAGGAAATCGATATTGAAATAACCCGCAAGGGCAATTCCGAAGGACAGCAGGAGGAAGACGACCGTCTGATAATGCCGGTCGGAGAGAAAAGGATGCCTGTTTCCGGGCACACGCCCTGTGCGCCGCAGGATGAAACGGTACGCCCTCGTATAGATGATCCGGAAGACGAAGAACATGGCCATCAGGGAGGTTGAGATAAAAAAGAGGGTGGCGGTCCGGCTGATTTCATGCCGGATATTTTCATATTCGATCAGGCGGAAACGCGTGAATACGATCGTCAGCGCCACCGTGCCCACCAGATGCCACAGTGCCAGCACCGCAACGAACCGCTTATCCTTCCGCCAGGAGAGGGGATAGTTCAGAAAAACAAAAACCGAAATTCCGACGAAGGCAATCGCGGCCAGCAGAAAAGCAAAGGAATTCACCTGCCGTCACCGCCTTCCTCTTCCGGCGGACGCTTATTCAGAATCGCACGGAAAAGTCCGAGCGCGATAAACCGGCCGAGTGCGATGAAAGCGGCCACGGTCAGCAGTCCGTGGATGACCAGATACCACAGCGGCGCGGCATTGTGCCGGATCAGCATCACAAAAAAGGCTCCGAGGGAAAAAGGAATCAGCAGCACGCCTGCGATGCACAGCGCATCGAGCACGCGGGCGCCCCTTTTCCCGGCTGCTTTATCCTTCATCTTATACGCTCCTTACCGATCCGTTTGAGTTAATCATACGGCATCTGCTCCTGGGACGCAAGGGCGGCATCCATTTTTTCAAAGATTTGACAGTCCGGAACAATGCCTTGTATCCAGAAGCGATTTTTCGTAGAATAAAGGCTGAGCATTCTCTCCCGGAAAGGGACGGATGCATCCCTGCAAACATTATGGACATGTGAACCGGAGATGGATGAATGATTGCCGATATCTCTAAAGTTGTCGGAGGGGAGCACTACCTTGCACTGATGCTGGTGCTGCTCTTCTCCGTGATCCTGATGAACAGGAATATCCTGTCGGAACGCGTACACCAGGGAAGCTTCTGGATTACGCTTCTGGTCTGCGTGCTGCTCGTGGGGCAGAATATCGCGGAAAGCGTGGCCGCGCTGAATCCGGCCCGGAGAAGCATCCGCATGATTGCGTCGATCGCGGGCTACATGCTGCGGCCGGCAGCGGTACTCGGCTGCCTGCTGGTGATCTGGCCCGCGGGGAAACCCAAATGGTTCCTGTGGATTCCGGTGGCGGTCAACGCGCTGCTGTACTGCACAGCCTTGTTCATGCCGCTTGTTTTCTCCATCGACGAAGACTATGTGTTCCGGGAAGGTCCGCTGCACGCGGCTGCGTTTGTCATCAGCATTTTTTACCTGATCATGACGCTGATCATGATTCATCTGCGCTTCAGGGACCGCCGCACGGGGGAACTCTTCATGGTTTACCTGAGCGCACTGGGCTGCCTGGGCGCGATCGGCGTGGACATGCTGTTCGGAGGCGTCGCCATTATTTCCGCGATCCTGATCAGCAGCCTGATCTTTTACCTGTTCCTGCGGGCGCAGGATCTGGACCGTGATCCGCTGACCCGTCTGTGGAACCGCAGGACTTTCTATGAAGACTGCCAAAAATTCAGAAACACGATCACGGCGGTTGCTTCCGTGGACATGAACGGCCTGAAAAAGATCAATGACGATCTGGGTCATGAAGCCGGGGACCGTGCGCTGAAAACTCTCAGCCGGAGTTTTATGAGCATCATGGGGAAGAACGCCCTTTGCTACCGTACCGGTGGGGATGAATTCATGATCCTTTTTCTCCACTGCAGTGAAGACGACATCAAACAGATGCTGACTGCCTTCCTGGATGATATATGGCAGTCCGGCCTGTCCGTTTCGATCGGCCTTGCCACCGGCACGGAATGCGGGAATTCCCTGGAACAGATGATCCGGATCAGCGACCAGCGGATGTATGAGGACAAGAGCCAGTATTACCAGGCTCACGACAGAAGAAGACACAGATAAAAAGATTGCCTTCTGCGCCATTCAAATGATACAATATCCTATATTCTATTCTGCTTTCTTCCGGCGGAAGCCGGAAGAAATAAAGATAAGCTGAGGTTATCATGAAACAGTTCAGACATTTTACCCTGGGCGGTATCCAGCAGAAAGTTTTCAACCTGGTCCTGATCATGCTGATTCTGGTCATGGCTGCTTTTTCCGTTGTGATTTACCATCAGATGAACTCTATCACGGCCCTGGTGACCGAAGCGAATGAAAAGCAGAAAGCCTCCATCTCCTCCATTTCGGATCAGACCATGAACGCCGTGGTTTCCCAGAGCATCAGCAGCGGTGCGCAGACGCAGGCTCAAATTGCGGACGATATGTTTTCAGACACCGCGGATGCCGTGAGCACCATCGGCGATTATACACGGATGCTCTTCGAGACGCCGGAGCGCTATACGGTCCACGAAGTGAAAGGCCCGGACGCCGCAACGGACGGAACCGCGAGCGTGCAGCTGCTGACGGAGGAAGGCGTGAACCTGAGCGATCCAGCAATCGCGGAGAAGCTCGGAGTGATCGGCAACCTGTCTGAGATGCTGCTGTCAGTCTACGGCCACGCGGAGGTGGATTCCTGCTATATCGCCCTGCCGGAAGGGATCATGCTGCTGGTTGACGATCACGCGTCCTCCAAGTTTGATGAAAAGGGAGAAGTCGTTTCCATTCCGATCCATGAGCGGGAATGGTACAACGGCGCTTCCCGGACCGGCGGACTGTATTTCACGGATATTGTAACGGACGTTTTCACAGGGAAGACCTGCGTGATGTGCGCAGCGCCGGTCTATGTGAACGGTGAACTGGCGGCCGTTGCCGGCGCGGACCTGTTCCTGGACAATATGGCGGCATATGTCAGCGCCTCCGCAAAGGAAGAAAGCTTCACCCTGATCGTTAACGACAAGGGACACGTGGTGTTTTCCCCGCGGAAGGAAGGCGCCTTCCAGGTGAAAGCCAACGAAGCGGCCCAGGATCTCCGGAAAACGGGCAGCGAAGAATTTGCGGCCTTCATCAGCGATGCCCTGAAGCAGAACACCGACGTACGGCTGATTGAGGCGGAGGGGAAAACCTGGTACATGACCGGAGCGCCGATCGGAACCGTGGGCTGGACTGTCATCAACCTGGTGGACAAAGCGGCGGCGGACCAGCCGACCGTTCTGATGGAACAGCAGCACGAAACCATTCTCGCAGATGCGAGAAACGCCTTTGCCACGGAAATGTCCCACGCCCGCACGACGATCACGGTGCTGCTGATCGCCGTGACGATCCTGGGACTGACGGGCGCCGCCATCCTCTCCAGGCGCATTGTGAAACCGCTGACAACCATGACGAAGCGGGTTTCCTCCCTCGGCGGGGAAGATCTGCAGTTCAGAATGGAGGACACCTACCGCACGAAGGATGAGATTGAGGCGCTGGCGGAAGCCTTCGCCACGCTGTCCGCGCGGACGCTGCAATACGTGGCCCAGGTACGGTCGGTTACCGCGGAGAAGGAGCGCATCGGCACGGAACTTGCGCTGGCGACCAACATCCAGGCGTCCATGCTGCCGCATATCTATCCGGCTTTCCCGGAACGTCCCGAATTCGATATCTATGCATCGATGGATCCGGCCAAGGAAGTGGGCGGCGACTTCTATGACTATTTCCTGATCGACGAGGACCACCTTTGCATCGTCATCGCGGACGTGTCCGGCAAGGGCGTTCCGGCGGCGCTGTTCATGATGGCATCCAAGATTATCCTGCAGAGTACCGCTATGCTTGGCTGGTCTCCCGCGGAGATCCTGCGGAAGACCAACGACGCAATCTGCTCCAACAACGAGGCGCAGATGTTTGTGACCGTTTGGCTGGGGATTCTGGAACTTTCAACAGGCAAACTGACGGCCGCCAACGCCGGACACGAATTCCCGGCGCTCCGGCTCCCGGGGAAACCCTTTGAACTGTTCAAAGACAAACACGGCTTCGTGATTGGCGGCATCGAGAGCGTGAGGTACAAGCCGTATGAAATCCAGCTGGAGCCCGGCAGCAAGCTGTTCATCTACACCGACGGCGTGCCGGAAGCCACCAGCGCCGAAAAGGAACTGTACGGAACGGACCGCATGATTGACGCGCTGAACCAGGATCCGGACGCTGCGCCGGAGCAGCTGCTGAAAAACGTGCGCGCCTCTGTGGACGGATTCGTGAAGGAAGCGGAACAGTTTGACGACCTGACTATGCTCTGCGTGGAATACAAAGGTTCCGAAAAGCAGAAGGACTAAGAAAATGGATTGAAACGGAGGGGTTGTTCCTTGGACGATATGAGCAGGCTGATCGCGGCGCTGGAAGAGGTTCGCGACGACGTGGATTTTGCGGGGGAAGCGCATCTGGTGGAGGACGGGATCCTGGATTCCCTGGACCTGACGCGGATTATCGCTTCCCTGGATGAGGCTTTTGACATCCATATTCCCGCGGGAGAGATAGAACCTGAGAACTTTGACACCCTGGGCGCTATGATGGAAATGGTGCGCCGGTACCGGAAACAATGAGTACGCGGAACGTTCTCGACTGGCTGGGAGAGGCAGCCGCCCTCGCCCCGAACGATCCGGCGTATGGGACGCCGGGCAGTGTTCTTTCCTGGGCTGAGGTCCGCCGGAAAGCGCAGTATACCGGCACGGTACTGGCCCGG
The DNA here is from genome assembly GCA_946408865.1 of uncultured Clostridia bacterium. The sequence goes on along the minus strand of CAMJTZ010000016.1, from coordinate 15,862 downwards.
CTGGCTCCGCGGCAGACGCCGGTACTGATCCTGATGGAAAAGACGCCGGAATGCGTCTGCGCCATGCTCGGCGCGGCGTACGCCGGCTGCTTTTATACGCCGCTGGACTCCGGAATGCCGGAGGCGCGGATGAAGCGGATCGCGGAGCGGCTGCAGCCTTCCGTGATCCTCTATGAAGAAAAATTTTCCGGAACAGCCGCGCAGATCGCCGGCGGGGCAATGCTGCTGAACGCGGCGGACATCCCGGGGGAAGCGGATCCGGTGCTTCTTGAAGCGCGCCGCGCGCAGCACATCGATACGGATCTGCTGTATGTGCTTTTTACGAGCGGTTCCACGGGAACACCGAAGGGCGTTGCCATCCGGCACAGCTCGGTGATCGACTTTATTGAATGGGCCTGCTCCGCGCTGCGGCTGCCTGCGGGCGTCCGCTTCGGAAGCCAGGCGCCTTTCTACTTTGACAATTCCGTGCTGGACCTGTACTGTGCCATGCGGATGCGGGGAAGTCTTATGCTGATTCCCCGGGGGGATTTCATGTTTCCGAAACGCCTGCTGGCTCGTCTGCAGGAGGAGCGGATCGATACGGTTTTCTGGGTGCCGTCCGCGCTGACGGCGCTGGCCCGTGCGGAAGTGCTGCAGCCCGGATGCCTGCCGGATCTGAAACGCGTTTTCTTCTGCGGGGAAACGATGCCCTGCGTGACGCTGAACCGATGGAAAAAGGCGGTTCCCGGGGCGGACTACGTGAATATGTACGGGCCGACGGAAATCACCGACGTCTGTACCTGGTTCCGGGCGGACCGGGAATTCGCGGATACGGACAGCCTGCCGATCGGAATTCCCTGCGCCAATACGCGCATCGACCTGATCGACGGCGAGATCTGCGTCAGCGGCACCTGCCTCTCCCCGGGATACTACAACGATCCGGAGAAGACCGCGGCCGCCTTCGTGCAGAACCCGCTCCGGCCGCAGATTCCGGAGAAAATCTACCGGACGGGCGATCTGGGCGCCTGGAACGACCGCGGGGAACTGATGTTCCTCGGCCGGCGGGACAGCCAGATCAAGCGCAGCGGATACAGGATTGAACTGGGCGAGATCGAACACGCGCTGCAGAACGCGGAAGGCGTCATCCTCTCCTGCTGCTTCTATGACGAAGAAAGGGAACGGATTATCGCCGCCTTTACCGGCGGGGCGGAGGAAACGGACGTAAAGAAAGCGCTGAAAGCCTCCCTGCCCAAATATATGCTGCCGGACCTTCTGCTGAAGCGGGAAGACCTGCCGCGTACCGGCAGCGGGAAAATTGACCGGAAGGCCTTCAGACAGGAGGCGGAAAGTGAGCATCTTATCCGTTGAGTTTTTTCTGCTGGCGGCAGGAACGCTGATCGTTTATTTCCTGCTGCCGCTGAAAATCCGGTGGATCGCGCTGCTTTGCGGCAGTGCCGCTTTCATATGCCTTTCCGGCTGGTATTCCGCCGCGCATCTGACGGCTGCCGCACTGGTTATGTGGGGCGGGGGACTGCTGCTGCAGAAGCATCAAAGCCGGCTGCTGCTGGCCGGCCTCCTGACACTGAACCTCGGCACAATGGCATTTCTGAAGTATTATCCGGTCTTCACCGGGGCAGACCTGATCCTGCCTGCCGGCCTGAGCTATTTCACCTTCCAGAGCGCAGGGTACCTTACGGACGTATACCGCGGCAAGGCGGAACCGCAGCGGAATCCCCTGAAAGCCTGGCTGTTCATCGGATACTTTCCGCAGCTGCCCCAGGGACCCATTTCCACCTGGAAGGAACTGGGCGGGCAACTGCTGACCGGACACCGCCTGGAACCGGAGAACATCGTATCCGGCTTTCAGCTGCTGCTGTGGGGACTGTTCAAGAAAATGGTGATTGCGGACCGGCTGGCGTCGTCAACGGCGGCGGTGCTGCAGGGCGGGGAAATGCCGGGCTGGCTGATTCTTTCCGGCGCCGCTCTCTATGCGATCCGGCTGTATCTGGATTTTTCCGGCGGGATGGACGTTGTCCGCGGCCTTTCACGGATGGCGGGCATCGAACTGCCGGAGAACTTCCGCCGGCCTTTTTTCTCCCGGAGCGTGGCGGAATACTGGCGCCGGTGGCACATTACGCTCGGCGCATGGTTCCGCAGCTACCTGCTGTATCCGCTGACCACCAGCTACGCCGGCATCGCCCTGGGGAAAGCCGCGTCCCGGCTTTTCGGCAAAAAAACCGGGCGGACAGTGCCGACGGCGCTGGCTACGCTGATCGTTTTTCTGCTGATCGGCATTTGGCATGCGGCGAACTGGAACGCGGTGCTCTTCGGCGCTTATTTCGGCATCGTCATGGCGGCGTCGACGCTGCTGGAGCAGTTCTGGAAGTTCCTGCAGAAACGGCTGCGCCTGCCGAAGGGCGGATGGATGACGCCGGTGCGCCTTGTGCGCACCTGGATTCTGATCCTGACCGCCCAGTATTTTGCCTTTACACCGGATCCGTCCGCCGCGTTTTCGCTGCTGGGCGGCACCTTCCGGAACTGGGACTTTTCCGGATTCGCGGAGCGGATGACCGGAATCATGACTCCGCAGGAATGGATCATCGCGGGAGCGGCCGGCATCCTTGTTCTGGCCGTGGACCTGCTGTGCGAACGGAAGAAGGATGTCTGCGGCACTCTGGCCCGGACGCATTTCTGGATCCGCTGGCTGGTGCTGCTCCTGCTGATTCTGGCGATCGCCACGTTCGGCATCTACGGCGCGGGATACGACCCGGCAGCGTTCCTCTACACGCAGTTTTAAACCATCAGATCCGGAGGCGGACATGGAAGGAAGGGAAACAGCCCTGCAGGAGCAGGCGGCGCAGCAGAAGGCCAGGCGAAGGAAACTGGCCGGCTTTGGCGTACGCGCAGTCTGCTTCACCGTGATCACGGCGCTCCTCCTGTCCTACGCCGGTTACGTTTTTACATCCAAGAGCGATTACGGCATCTGCTCCATGATGACGTATTACCGCCAGAAGCCTGATACCGTGGACGTCCTGGTGGCCGGAACCTCCATGGTATACGCGGGCGTCAACACCAACATCCTCTGGAAGGAATACGGGATCGCCGCCTACAACCTGTGCACGGTGGAAGAGCCTTTCTGGATTGCGTACCATACCCTGGAAGAAGCGCTGAAGACCCAGCATCCGAAGCTGATTCTGCTGGACGCAAAACCGGCCACGTACGCCGCAGACTATCAGAAACGCGGCCGCGTGATTCTGAACACTTTCGGCATCCGGGATCTTCCGGTCCGGATCCGCGCAACCCTCGCCTCCGTCGAAAACCCGCGGGACGCCCTCGGGTATATTCTCAAGCTGCCGGAGGTCCACAGCGCCTACAAAACCCTGACCTGGAACGATTTTATCCTGCCGCCGGACAACGAGGGACGCGGTTCCACCTGGAAAGGCTTCAACGAAGCCGATAAGATTGACGGGCACAGGACCTTCGACTTCAGCTTCATCGGGGCCAGGCTTCCCATCAACGCGCGTGAAGAGGAATACGTGCGGAAGATCTTTGAAATGACAAAAGAAAAGGGCATCCCGCTTATGCTGATCGGCATGCCGTGCCCCAACTATTTCCAGGATTATCTGTATTACAACACCTTCTGGTCCATCGCAGATGAATACGGGATCCCGTATATCAACTACAACCGGGAGGGGGACCGGATCGGCCTGGACTACCAGAAGGATTTCGCCGACTGGAACCACCTGAATGTCAACGGCAGCGTCCTCCTCTCCCGCAGGCTCGGGAAAGACCTGAAGGAGGCCTTTGACCTTCCGGACCGGCGGGGAGATCCGGCGTACGATTCCTGGGAGCAATGCGCCGCAATCTGGAAGGAACAGTATCCGGGCTTTATCTCGTCCGATCCGGAAGCGAACCCGCTCGGCTGGTGAACCGGCGCCGGACAGACTGCACCGCGAAGCAGCCCAGCAGCGGCAGGCCCATGCCGGCCAGGTAATAAAGCAGAATCATCCGCGGGTTTCCGACGCTGCAGTAATACATGAAAGTGCGGTACAGCACACCGGAAAAGCCAGATGCAAGCCCGCTGCCGGGATTCAGGGCGTGCAGGCGGTTCAGCAGCGTATTGAGCAGGAACCAGCAGAAGATGTGTGCCGCCATGATGTGTTTTGTGTTTCTGCCGATAAAGACAACCAGGCGGCTTCGCCGCGGCAGGGAAGCGAGGATGGCGCTGACGCGCAGCCACAGCAGGATACCGGTGATTCCGCCGGCAAAAAACACCGCTCCGCTTTTTCCCATGTTCCGCAGCCCGAACAGCCCGGGCGTCAGGCTGCCGCTGCCGCAGAGGAGGATCAGCAGGAACTGCGCGATGAAAACGATCGGGAAATAGCAGCTGTTTTTCATGGTGTCGCGGGCTTCCAGATGACGGCGGTAAAGCGCGCCGGCCTGCAGGAAGAACAGCATGACCACCGAGCGCAGATACACCACGGCGGCTCCGGAAAGGGCCGCTGTTTCTTTCCAGTAAACCGCGCCGATTCCCGCCGCCAGGGTGAAGGCCAGCAGGGCGGTTTCACGCTGCAGACTGCGGCGGATCAGCCTCCGGAAAACGGCGCGCAGGAGGGCGAAGTATATTTCCGCCAGAAACAGCGCCGGAAGGTACCAGTCCGCGACGGAGAAGGTCACTGTATAAGGCGCGGTCCAGGGATTCAGCAGCCAGCGGGAAAGGGTAAAGGAAAAGCCGAAGGTGAATCCCCGCGTATGGAGCCATCCGTTGAGCAGCAGGGAAAGACCGGTATAAACGTAACAGGGGAGCAGGAGCTTCCTTGCTTTTTTTCCGGCGAAGCGAAGCAATCCGGGCATGAATTTCCGGCCTTCCGGCAGGTCCGTAAAGAAATAGCCGGAGATGAACAGAAACAGCGCCAGATGGAAGGAGTAATACGGAAACCATTCCCCGAAGGTCAGAGGCCCCTTCGGGGCGGAAGTCATATCTCCCGTGAAGTTCATATGCCCGAGCACGACGAAGCTGATGGCCAGCGCGCTCAGGATCCGCATCCGGTAACCGGCACTGTCCGCCCGCTCCGGAACCGTGTTTATGCTGTTATCATCCACGCCGCAGCACCTCCTTCCGGCCGCTCTTTCCGCAGGGATCAGAGTTTCCTGTAATCCGGTATCATCCGGGCGAGCGCAAGACGGTCTGTTTTCCGGTTCGCGTTGTACGGCATTTCCTCCAGGCGGATCAGGTTTTCAGGAACCGCGTATTTGGGGAGGGATTCCCTGAGCCTGGCCCGCAGATCCTTCTCCGGAATGCTGCCGGTATAGAAGAAATACAGCTCCTCACGGTCCGCAAGACAGCAGCAGGTTCCCACATCCCCGGCGCCCATTGCCGCGTATTCCACTTCGCCCAGTTCCATCCGGTAGCCCCTGTGCTTGATCATGGAATCCCTGCGTCCTACGACAACCAGCTGGCCGGCGTCATTCATAAAGCCCATGTCGCCGGTGCGGAAAAACCGCTCCGCCCAGCCCTTTCGCAGAGGATCCGTGACCAGCGCTTCCCGCGTTCTTTCGGGATCGTTGTAATAACCGGAGAAGCGGAAAGCAGAATTGACATAGATCTCACCGGTGACCCCCTGCGGGCATTCCTGGCCGTTCTCATCCGCGATGATTACATGCACCAGCCGGTAAGGAGCGCCCGCGGGAATGATCTCATCCTCGCTGAAGTTTCCGGTGACCGGCCAGGTGGCGACGGTCAGCAGTTCGGTGCTGCCGTAGAAATTCCAGAAACGGCCGTTGGGCGCTGCCTTTTCCCACATCCGCATCCGCTTCAGGTTGGTTCGCTCACCGATGGGGAGAATGAATTTCAGATCCGGCAGGCAGCCGGGTTCCAGTACGCCCGCTTCCGCCACCGCGTTGAAACTGCTGGGCGTCATCAGCAGGGACTGAATCCGGTTTTCCCGCAGGAAGGAAATCATCCTGCCGGGGAAGGCGTGGATCCAGGAAGGCAGCAGGTAGGTTGTGCTGCCGGTTTTCAGCGGCAGGAAAACTTCATGCACGCAGTTTGCGTAAAAGAAGGGGGACTGATTGCCGAAAACCGTGTTTTCGTCAAAGGGATAGACGTTCACGGTGATTTCCGTATAGCGGATCAGATCCTGATGGGTGTGGACGGCGCCTTTCGGAACGCCGGTCGACCCGCTGGTATACATGATGAAAAGAAGATCATACGCCGTGCTTTCCCTTCTGCGTTCAGAAAGGAAATCCTCATCCGCCGGCGTATCCGTCAGCGCGGCGTAATCCGCAAAGGGCCAGTCCGACTCCAGGGTGTCCCGATGAACGCTGCCCTTCTCATCGCAGATCACGAGGGCGGGGCGGAGTTTTTCAAAGATCAGGCGGATCCGCTCCGCGGGCGCGGCCGGATCCAGCGGGATCCAGAAGCATCCCGCGTAAACGACGCCCATCGCCGCCTTCAGCTGGGAGATGTGCCGCCCGTCCATCAGGAGAACGACCGGGGCTTTGCGCAGCCCGAAGGGCTTCAGCCCACTGCCGATGCGCATGGCGGCATCCCGGTATTCCCGGAAGGTGACGGATTCCCGGTCATCCCGGTACGCAAGCTTATCCGGGTATTTTTCCGCGGACTGTTCCAGGTACTGCAGGATATTTGTGACATCGTAGTACGCGTCCATGAATCTTCTCCTATATAAAACAAACCCCTGTTTCCAGGGGTTTGCCGATAACGGGTGACGGTTTCTTATTTGGCGGCGGCCAGGATGACGCCCATTTCAACGGCTTGTTCGCCGGGAAGCACAGCGATCATCAGAATACTGCCATCTTCGAGCAGGGACAGTTTCGCGCTGCCGCCTTCGACCACGATGTTCAGAACGCCATCCGCGAATTCAGAAGAGGTAAAGGGGGTGACTTTCGCTTCGCCGTTTTCGTCAACAGTGGAAACGCCTTCCGCGGAGATGGTCAGGGAGGGCTTGGCAGCCTGTTCGCTCATCATGGAAGTGATGTCGAACGCATAGCCGTTCATCACCATCTTGGTGACGGTGAAGGTGCCGTAGAACTTGTCAGCGCTGTCAGCGGGGACTGCTTTGACATCTTCCATCTTGGTGGCGCCGAGGGCCTGCATCACAGCTTCCGTATCAACGCCCTGGCCTTCAGCACCTTCAGCGCTTTCACCGCTTTCAGCAAACAGCTTGGACATGGCCTCGCTGCTCTCAGCGCTGCTCTCGCCGCTCTGAGCGCTCTCAGTGCCCTGGGGAGCCGCTTCGGTCGTCTGCTCCGCGAGAGCGGAGAAGGCGAACACCATCATGCACAGAACCAAAACCAGGGAAAGGATCTTCTTCATTACTGTTTCCTCCATACACATTCATTTATTTTTCCGGCGTAAAGCACTGCTGCACTTTCACCGGTCGACAAAAGAATTATACCATAGACAATTTCGTTTGGACAAGCCTTTTTTACGGGCGGGCTCCATCTGAACCCGGTCAGGACTGCCCGGATTTCTTCAGCTTCATAACCGTTGCGATGATACGGATCAGCTCGATCGTGCCGATGCCGATCAGAATGTAGTCCGCCCAGTCGAAAGACTTGAAAGCGAACAGGGAAACCCCAAGCAGGACAAGGGTAACGCCAAAGCTGATCAGCTGGTTTCTGAGGGACTCATTCATCACAGAGACTTCCTTTCTGCCGTGCTTTCCGCACCGGACAAAAACAGACTTATACCACCCGGGCCCGACATTGTCCAGCAAAAAACAAGAAAAAGCGCCGCAACTAATGAGGAAAAAATTTCTTTCCTTTTTTCCGGTTTTCGAATATACTGTTCCTGTAAAGCACAACATAAAATCATTTCTGTACGGCGATGTATCCATGCTGCCGATACAGGAACCATAAAGGAGGTCAAGGGAATGAAAAAAATCCTGGTTTCCCTGCTGGCACTGATCCTGCTGTGCATCTGTACGGCAGCGCCGGCAGAGGAGAGCGCAACGATTACGATGGACGTGACGCCTGTCCTGGCGCCGGACGATCCGTTTCTGCAGCAGGCGGGCCTGACGGCTCCCGAAGGCACAGAGGCGCTTCCGGCCGTGACGGTCCGGATGAAAAAAGCCGTGAAGCTGGCCGTTACGATTCTCCCGAAGAACACAAGAAACAAGAAGGTTGACGTTACCGTCGACAACGAAGACATCGTCAAAGTCCGGGGGACAACCCTGACGCCGGTACAGCCCGGCGAGACGGTCCTGACGGTTACCAGCCAGGCGGACCCCTCCGTATCCCAGAGGTTCCGCGTGATCGTTTATCAGCCTGTTACACGGCTGATCGTAACCGCTCCCGAAAAATCGGTCATGGCCGGACAGACCCTTTCCCTGACGCCGGCCTTCCTGCCGGAGGACGCGCTGCTGAAGACCGTGACCTGGACCTCGTCGAACGAAAACATCGCGATGGTGGACGCGAACGGGAACGTCACCGGCGTGAAAAAAGGCAATGTCCGGATCAACGCCGTCGCAAATGACGGGAGCGGCGTACGCGCCAATATCGGACTCAAGGTTACCCAGGGCGCTGAGGAAATTCAGCTGAACACGACAGAGCTGACCGTGGACGCCGGCGGCAAGAGCGCCGTTCTGAAGGCGACTGTGCTGCCAAAGAACACAGACAACAAAAAGGTCGCCTGGACTTCGTCGGATGAAAGCATCGCGACCGTGAACGCCCAGGGCCGCGTTACGGGCCTGGCGCTGGGCGACTGTGAAATTACCTGCATAAGCCAGTCGAACGGAGAGGTGCAGGCAAAGGCGATGGTTCACGTTCAGCAGCCGGTGACCAAGCTGACTTTCGGGGAAGCGCCGACGGTCTATACCGGTGAAACAGCGCAGCTGACCTGGACGACCGAACCGGCCGACGCCAGCAACCCGGCAGTGACCTTCAAATCCGGCAGTGAAAAGATTCTGACGGTGGATGCGAACGGCGTCATCACCGGCGTCAAGGCCGGAAAGACCAACGTGACCGCGATGACCCAGGACGGATCCAAACGGAGAGCAAAAATACAGATCAAAGTGCTCCAGCATGTGACCGGCGTCCATATGAAGCACAAAACCGCCTATATCGACCTGAATTCCTTCTCCACCGCCAGCGCGGTGCTGGAACCGAAAGACGCATCCAACCAGAACATGACCTGGGAAGTCGACGATCCTTCCATCGCCACCGTCAAGGCAGGGAGGAACAGCAGCCGCGTGAATATCACCGGCCGCGCAAAGGGGGAAACGACGGTTTACGGCACAACAGAGGACGGCGGATTCAAAACCTCCATCCTCGTAAAGGTCGGCGATTATTTCAAGACCATCGCAATCACGGACGCGCAGTATGACCAGAACTTCAACCTTTATATCCGCGCGAAAAATGTCAGCGACGACATCCCGGTAACCTATATCAAGGCGCAGATCGGGATGTATGACGAGAGCCGCGACCCCGTTCCGGTCAACAGCAAGGACGGGACCAATATCATCGAAGCGACCTTCTCGCAGCCTGTGGATCCCGGCCATTCGACACAGGAAAACAAGTGGAAGATCAAGGACTATAGTCCCAGCAGCTCCATTTTCTACATGGATGTCAGAATTACCGAATTCCAGATCGACGGCGACTGGATCAAGGCGATTCCGGAAAAATACCAGCCCAGTTTTGAATATTCTCCGAAACTGAAGAAATAAAAACTCCGGATGGATAAGGGATTATGTGAGGAGGAACCCGTTATATGAAAAAACAATTCATTTCCCTGCTGCTGGCGCTGGCGGTGCTCTTCGCCTTCAGCATGCCGGTGATGGCCGAGGAGACCGTATCCGCCGATCCGTTCGAGGAGATCACGGAAGAATTTATCCAGGCGAAAGTTGTCGATCCCTATGAGATTTCCGTCCGTCCCGCCCGGATTACCGGCTGGGCAGCCCTTCGCTGGGCGCCGAGCTACCGTGCACCGATGATCGAAACTTTCACCGCGAAACAGATTCTGACAGTCCTGCGGGAAACGCCCCACTGGCTGCTGGCAGAGAACCTGGAAACCGGGGATATCGGCTACATCAGCAGGGATGACGTGGCGGAATCCAGGGAGATCGGAACGCTGAGCCAGATGGATCTGAGCGAAACAGAAAACGGCAAAACGAACCTGGGCGTGGTGGACGCCAACGGCGCCTTCACCCTGCAGTGCACGCTGCCGGAAGGCTACCATATTGAAACCGGCTATTCTTCCGGGGATGAGATGTATGCGCTGATTCTTTCCGAAGACGCGGAAAAACCAGGGATGCGCCTGTCGGTCGGCTTTGATCCGGTGTACGCGGAAGTGGACCGCCTGAACGACCTGGACCGGGCTGCGGTGGCAAAACTGGAGGACACCTTTATCCGGAACGATCCGGCCGTTGAGATCTCCTACGGTGAAACCAACCTTGGAACACGGCTGCTGATTGCAAAGATGTCGAACGGCGACAAGTATTACATGGACTTCATGACCATCTACAAGGGATACTTTGTGGAGTGCGTGCTGCTGCCCTCCCGGCAGGCGGGAAACAAGGAACTGACGGAGGATCAGGTCCGGATGTGCGTCGATTTTCTGACAGATCTGGATTTTGTCGATGAAAACGATGAAGAAGACGACGAGATTCAACCGGACGCTGGTGAAAAATATATCGCTCGGCTGACGGACTATAACAGCGAAGACAATACAGTGTTTGTGGAAGGACTGGACAGGCTCGTGATTGAACGGGAACTGGCGGACAACCTGAAGGAAGGGGATACGCTGACCATCGCGGATGAAACGATCCCTGTGGAGAAAACGGAAAAGTCCGATGCCGGCATTTCCGTAAACGATCAGTATTTCCTCGAGTACGGGGACGGAACTGTCGTGTACGTAAGCTCCTTCAGGCATCCGTTCTACAGGATCCTTTTCACACGGACGATGGAGATTCCGAAAGATCTGGTCTTTACCGATGAAATCGATCCGGCGAGCGGTCTGGAGCGGGACGAACCGGCAACCTACAGCGCCGGCGAATTCGCCGCGATGCTGGAAGAGGGCGGAAAGCCTGATTTCGCATCGGACAACGTCTATGTCACCTTCGACGCGGACGGGGAACTGCAGACAGTTGAGCGGTTCTATGTTCCCTGGCAGTAAAAAAGCGCGTCAGGAATGACGCAAAAAAACACGGCTGCTCCGGAAGGGGCAGCCGTGCTGTTTTGAAAAGTGGTTTTATTTCCGGCTTGTTTTTCCCAGGTACGCTTCCTGGATGGTTTCGCTGGCGAGGAGTTCCTCTCCGGTGCCGCTGGTGGTGATACGGCCGGTCTCCATGACATAGGCATAATCGCAGGCGTGCAGGGCGGCGTTGGCGTTCTGCTCAATCAGCAGCACGGTCATGCCGGTGCTTTTCAGGGTCAGGATAATTTTGAAGATATCCTTGACCACCAGCGGGGCAAGACCCAGACTGGGTTCGTCCATCATGATCAGCTTCGGCCGCGTCATGACCGCGCGGCCGACGGCCAGCATCTGCTGTTCACCGCCGGACAGGGTTCCCGCCAGCTGCCAGGAGCGCTCCTTCAGCCGGGGAAAGAGTTCATAGACATAATTGATATCCTCTTCAATGACCGCCTTGTCCTTTCGAAGGTAGGCGCCGATCCGCAGATTTTCCAGCACGGTCAGGTTTGCGAAGACACGGCGTCCTTCCGGCACCATGGCAATACCGGTTTCCACAATTTTCTGGGTTTTCAGATCCGTGATATCCCGGCCTTCGAAGTAAATCCGTCCCTGCTTCGGCGGAACCAGGCCGGAGATGGTGCGGAGGGTTGTGCTCTTTCCGGCGCCGTTGGCGCCGATCAGGGTGACGATCTGGCCCTGCTCCACATCGAAGGAGATCCCCTTCAGCGCCTCAATGCCGCCGTAGGAGACCACCAGATCCGTGACTTTCAGCATGCTCATTCCTCATCCACCCCCAGGTAGGCCGCGATGACGACCGGATTCTTCTGAACCTCCTCTGGCGTACCCTCGGCGATCTGCTTTCCGAAATCCAGCACATAGATCCGGTCCGAGATTTCCATAACCAGGTTCATATGATGCTCAATCATGAAGACCGTCAGGTTAAACCGGTTCTTGATATCCACGATGAATTCACCCAGTTCGTCCGTTTCCTGCGGGTTCATGCCGGCCGCCGGCTCGTCGAGCAGCAGCAGGGTCGGATCCGTGGCCAGAGCCCGGGCAATTTCCAGACGGCGCTGCTTGCCGTAGGGCAGGGAAGTGGCCAGTTCGTCCGCCACATCCGCCAGGCCAACGATTTCCAGCAATTCCGCGGCCTTTTTCCGGTTGGCTTTTTCCTCCTTCGCGTTGAGATGGAAGGCGGCGGTGAACATATTGCTCGTCCGGCGCAGATGGGTGCCGATCAGCACATTTTCGAAAGCTGTCTGGCTTTTGAAAAGGCGGATGTTCTGGAACGTGCGGGCAATGCCCATCCGGGTGATTTTATCCGGCGTATATACAACCGGTCTCCGGTTCAGATAGAGATCTCCGTTGATTCCGCCGTACTGCCGGACCATCTTGCCCTGGGGATGGTTGACGACGATGGGTTTGCCCTCGAAAAACACGATGCCGTTGGTGGGCTCATACACGCCGGTGATACAGTTGAACGCCGTGGTTTTACCGGCCCCGTTGGGGCCGATCAGCGCCACGATTTCCCCCTTGTTCACTTCCAGGGACAGATTGTTGATGGCCACCACGCCGCCGAACTGCATGGTGATGTTTTCCAGCTTCAGCACCGGGATAATGCTGTTCGCGCTGCTCATTTGACAGCCCTCCCTTTCGCTTTTCTGCTGCGGGAAAGAAGATCCGGAAGTTCCCTGTCGCCCATGATTCCCCTGCGGAAGAACAGCACCACGATCATGATGATGACGGAGAAGACCACCAGGCGGAAGCCGTTGCCAAGCAGCGGCACTTCAAAGTTTCCGATGATCTGCTTCTCGTCCAGGAAGCGGAGCCACCATTCGCTGCAGGCTACAAACAGGAAGGAACTGAGTACACTGCCTGTCACCGATCCGATTCCGCCGATCACGACGATCAGCAGGATTTCATAGGTCATCGCGGAGGTGAAGGATTTCGCCTGCACGGTGGTCTGGTACATGGCCAGCATCGCGCCGCCTACACCTGCGAAGAAAGAGGAGACACAGAAGGCCAGCCGCTTGTGATGCGCCAGGTTGATGCCCATGGCTTCCGCCGCCACCTCGTCATCCCGGATCGCTTTCAGGGCTCGGCCGTAGGTGGAATTGATCAACAGCACAATCAGGAGGATACAGACCCCGGCCATGATGAAGGGAATCAGCGTGGACAGGTAAACCGTTACATTGCCGTCCGCACCGCGGATGTTGAAATCGTTGAAGGAGGGGAAGGAACGGAGCATGTTGGATCCGTTGGTCACCGGGCCGAGGACATTCCACTGGAAGATGGCGCGGATAATCTCCGCGAAGCCCAGGGTTGCGATCGCGAGGTAATCGCTCTTCAGCCGCAGCACCGGCAGGCCGATCAGGAAGGCGAAGAAGGCTGCCGCCAGGCCCGCGAGAATCATGGCGATAATCACCGGGACCGTGAACTGCACCACACCGCCGTCAAAATACTGATAGACTGAAGCACGCTGGGCCACGGGAATCGTGAAGATGCCGTAGATGTAGGCACCCACGAGCATGAAGCCTGCCTGGCCGAGAGAGAAGATCCCGGTGAAGCCGTTCAGCAGGTTCATGGAGACTGCCACCAGAGCGTAGGTGGCGCCCTTTTTCAGCACGGTGAAAAGCATGGAGTTGGCCGGCAGCAGCTGTTCCGCGACGAACACCGCCACGTAAACCAGGGCTACCAGCACAAGGGTGATGATCACGGGCGCATTGTTTTTCTTTTTCATATCGCTCACCTCACACCTTATCCGTCACTTTTTCGCCGAAGAGGCCTGTGGGCTTCACCACAAGGATGATGATCAACAGGGCGAAGGTGAAGGCGTCAGAGAACGTGGCCAGCCCCAGGGGCGCCTGGATCACGCCGAGCTTGAAGAGCACGACGTCCAGCCCCTTGATGATGTTCTCCATGATGCCGATGATAAACGCGCCGATCACCGCTCCGGGGATGGAACCGATCCCGCCGAATACCGCCGCCACGAAAGCCTTCAGGCCCGGCATCGCGCCGGAGGTCTGGATGACGGTGGGGTAATTGGTGAAATACAGGATCGAACCTACACCCGCCAGGAAGGAGCCGATAATGAACGTGCAGGAGATCACATTATTGATCTTGATGCCCATGAGGTTGCTGGTCTCAAAGTCCTTGGACACGGCCCGCATGGCCATGCCGATCTTGGTTTTGTTGATCAGCAGCACCAGCGCGACGACCAGCACGATTACCAGAACCGGCGTCACCACGGTCACGACCTTGGTCCTGGCTGGCCCGAGGGTCATCGTATCGGAAATCCACGGAATCGTGGGATACTGCTTGTTCAGGCCGCCGGTAATATAGAGCACCAGGTTCTGGAGCGTATAGCTCACGCCGATGGCAGAAATCATAACGGACATCCGGGGGGCGGAACGAAGCGGCTTATAGGCCGCCCGCTCAATCAGGAAGCCCACCGCCACCGTGATCAGCAGCACCAGGGGGATGCACAGCCACAGCGGCAGGCCCGAAGCCGCGAGATACACCATGATGATACCTGCCACCATAAACACGTCGCCATGGGCGAAGTTGATCAGGCGCAGAATGCCGTACACCATCGTGTAGCCAATCGCGATCAGCGCGTACTGCCCGCCGACGGATACGCCGGAAAGCAGGTAGGGGAAGATGGTATCCCACATGGATCAGTCACTCCCAACAATCAAATTCCCAAAACAAACCAATCAGCAAATAACATGAAACGCGGCGGAGGCCAGGTCGTCTCCGCCGCAGTTATCATCCGTCAGCCGCTGACATCAGTCAACGCTCTGCTCGGTCACGAATTCCCAGGCACCGGTTTCCGTATTAACGGTCTTTACGAAAGCGGAATTACGGATCGCGTCGCCGGTTTCGTCGAATTTGATATGGCCGGAAACGCCGTCGATCTCGGTGGCGGGCAGGGCAGCCATTACGGCAGCGCCTTCGGTGGAGCCGGCAGCCTGCAGGGCGGCCAGGGCAGTGTAGTATCCGTCGTAACCCATGACGGAGACCGCGGAGATCACGTCATTGCCGCCGTTGTTGGTCAGCATGTCGGGATTCTCGTTCAGCCAGGCCTTGAAGCCTTCGTCAAATTCCTTGTTCGCGCCTTCCTGATAGAAGGTGGTGATGACAACCTTGACGTTGGTGCCCTTGTCCGCATCGGCCACGACATTGGAATCCAGGGTGTCGCCGCCCAGGATCGCGATCTGCAGCCCCTGCGCGGAAGCCTGCTGGATGATCTGGGTGGAGTAGGCGATGGAAACGGGGCAGAAGAACACGTCGGCATTATAGCCGGTGGCGTTGGTCAGGTAGGAAGTAAAGTCAGCCGTGCCGGTCGGGAAGGAGTCAACGATCACCATGCCGCCCAGCGCTTCAAACGCCTGCTTGAAGTAGGTGATCAGGCCCTGGTCATAGTCGTTGCCCAGCTCGCCCAGGCAGTACACCGTGCTGGCGCCCAGTTCCTTGGAGGCGTAGTTCGCCAGAACCGTGCCCTGGAAGGGATCCAGGAAGCAAACGCGGAAGTAGTGGCTGTTGCCCGCGGTCACCTGCGGGTTGGTGCAGGTCAGGCCGATGGCAGGGATGGAGGCATCCTTGAAATAGTCGGAGCCGGCAATGGAAACGCCGGAGCCGTAGGAACCGAGCACGACGCTCACATTTTCAGAAACCAGCTTCTGCGCGGCAGAGGGAGCCTTGTCCGTGGAGGAGCCGTTATCCGCGATG
>CAMJTZ010000015.1 GCA_946408865.1 uncultured Clostridia bacterium | reverse complement strand
CATGAAGAAGGCGCCCATCACCACGCCGCCGCCGCACAGATGCGCCAGCAGGAAGCGGGGGTTGAAGCCTTCCCCGCCGAACAGGCCGATCAGCAGGGTAAAGCCGATCAGCACAGAGAAGCAGATCTGCCCATGGATGATATCCAGGCTCCACAGCAGCAGGCCGCCGATGAGCAGCGCCAGAATGGAGCTGCCGATCACGCCGTCTGCCGTGCCGAGGAACATCTTCGTGATATCGACCTGTTCAAAGGCTTTCAGCGCGCCCACCGGCGTAGCCGATGCAACCGCGTCGAGCGAGGGTTTGATGGTCATGGCGTTGGCGAAGGATATCAGCAGGAAGCACCGGGCCGCCAGCGCCGGGTTGATGAAATTCTTTCCGAGTCCGCCAAAGCAGCCCTTGCAGACCACGATGGCAAACACCGAACCGATGACCGGGATATACAGGGGCGTCTTCGGCCCGAGGCTCAGCGCCAGCAGAAGGCCGGTCACCACCGCGCTGCCGTCCCAGATCGTGCTGGGCTTATGGCAGATCTTGTCGAACACCCATTCGGAAGCCACCGCGGAGACAATCGCCAGGGCAATGATTCCGAACGCCTGCCACCCGTGTACAATCACGCCCACCACCGTTGCCGGCAACAGGCTCAGGACGACCATGCGCATGATATACGGAGTCGTCCACCGGTCCCTTACATGCGGGGACGAAGAGAGATTCAGCGCACCGTTCACTTCTGACCAGCTCCTTCCCGCTTTTTCTTCTCCTGAATTTCAGCTTTCGCCTGTTTGAAGGTCTGCATCAGCGGACGCTTCGCGGGGCAGGCCACCGTGCAGCTGCCGCACTGAATGCATTCAAGGCCGTAAAGCTTTTTCTCATACCGTTCAAGATTTCCGGCGATCGCAGCGTCGGCCATCAGCTGGGGCATCAGTCCCACCGGGCAGACCGTCGTGCAGCGGCCGCAGTGCAGGCAGGCAGTCATCTGCTTTTCCGCCATGAGCACCGGATCCTCCGCCAGCAGCGTCAGGCCGTTGTTCTGCTTCTGCACCGGAACGTCGAGGCTGCCCATGGCGATACCCATCATCGGGCCGCCGGCCAGCGCCTTGACGGCAGTCTTCCCGGGCTTCACGCCGCCGCAGGCTTCCAGCAGTTCCGCGAAACTCGTGCCGACACGGACGATAAAGTTGGACGGTTCGAACACCGCCTCGCCCGACAGGGTGAAGCACTGGCGGAAGAGGGGCTCACGGTACAGCACCGCCCGCTGAATCGCAAAGAGGGTGCCGACATTCTGCACAATGCAGCCGACGTCCGCCGGCAGACTGCTGATCGGGAAATCCACGCCCGTTACCGCCTGAATCAGGCTGCGCTCGCCGCCCTGCGGATACTTGGTGATCATCGCGTGCACGCTGATCCGCTGTTTCCCGGAGGCCGCGATCTCCATGGCGTGGATCGCTTCCGGCTTGTTGTCCTCGATGCAGATTACGCCTTCGGCGTTGGGGAAGAGCCTGAGCACCAGTTCCAGCCCCTCCACAATCGCCGGTGCGTGCGTCCGCATCAGCTGATCGTTGCAGGTCAGATACGGCTCGCATTCAGCGCCGTTGGCAATCACGTATTCAATCGCGTCCGGGTTCTTCGGTTTAAGCTTCACGTGCGTGGGAAACCCGGCGCCGCCGAGGCCCACGATGCCCGCGTCCTGCACCCGCTGAAGGATATCGTCCGTCGAGAGTTTCGCTTCGCTTTCCCGTTCAGACCAGTCCGCCGCGGGCGTGAACTGCCGGTCGTTGTCGATGACGATGCACTCCATCATACCGCCGCCCAGCACGCGGCGCTTCTCAATTGCCTTAACCTTTCCGGAACAGCTGGAATGAATATGCGCGGAAACGAAACCGTCCGCCTCCGCGATTTTCTGGCCGACCAGCACCTCATCGCCCCGCTGGACAATGGGCTTCGCCGGCTTGCCGATATGCTGCTGCAGCGGAAATACCATTTCCCCCTGCGGGTCATACTGGCGGAACCGCGCCTCCCGGCTCAGTTCCTTGTGCTCTTCCGGATGAACACCGCCGCGAAAAGTGTTTCTCACAGTCTTCCCGACTCCTTTCCCGATCCTTTTATCTTGTAATCTCCTTTCGGATAAGCAGAAAAACCTGAAGTATATTTTATCAGACTGTTCACGGAAAGTAAAGCAAAAAGGCCTTTCGGGAACCCTTGCTGCACGGTCCCGGACAGACCGGCGGCACGCGGTCCGGATCATTTGACAAAGGGCCGGAAAACCCGTAAAATCAATGACAAATATACCATCAGAAAAGAGGCGCCGGCGTGACAGGCAGAACGTACAAAATCGCATATTTCGCCGTTGACTGGAACTACGAGCTTGTCGACCAGACCCTGCACGGCCTCAAGCAGTATACGGACACCCACAGGAATGTCATCCTGCGGATTTTCGACTGCTTCGGCTCGGACCAGGGCAACGCCAAGGACAAGAGTGAATACCGCATCTTCTCCCTGCCGGACCTGAGCACCTTTGACGGGGCGATCATCCTCAGCAACCAGATCACCCTCGAATCCGTCCGGGAGGAGATGGTCCGCCGGATTGACGAGGCCGGCATCCCGGCCGTCTCCGTCGGATGCCCTCTGCCGGGCTGCGTGATGGTGGGGCATGACAACCGGGCCGCGCAGAAAGCCGTCGCCGACCATGTGATCCGCGAGCATAACGCCCGCAGGCTGGTTTACCTGACCGGCAACCTCTGCAACGGCTCTCCTGAAGGAGTTGCCCGGCTGGAAGGTTTCCGCGATGCCTGCAGGGAAAACGATATTCCCACCGAAAACATCCAGATTCTTGAAAAAACATGGCGCACCACCGACGGCGCGGATGTGGCCGCCCAATGGCTGGAGGAGGATTTCCCCCTGCCGGACGCTTTCATCTGCGCCAACGATGAAATGGCGCTCGGCCTGCTGGAAGCGCTGCAGGAAAACCATATCCGGATTCCGGAGGATGTGATCGTCACCGGATATGACAATCTGGACAGCGCCGCGCTGTCCTGTCCGCGCCTGACTTCGCTCTTCTGCGATTATCGGGAGCTGAACTACCGGGCGATGGAAACCGTCATCGACATGATCAATGAAAAGCATGTTCCCTCTGTTGTGTTCGACAATTTCCAGCTGGTGGCCTCCGAATCCTGCGGCTGTTCCGACCAGGCCCTTCCGGGCACGATCCGTGACCGGTATTTCCGCCAGACGCGTTTCCTCCGTTCCTTCTATCTGCTGCAGGAGCAGCTGGCGGAGGAACTGTTCGAGGCCAACAATCTGAAGGACCTGACCGCCGCCGTCCTGCGCAACCGGGGCATCTTCGGCTGTCACGACATTTTCCTGTGCATCAACGATTACTATTTTGACAACTATGAGAAAGCCGAATGGACCCAGAACTCCGAGTCCTACGGCAGGGAGATGGTGCTGGCCGGACGCAGCTACATCCGCTTCCCCACCCGCCAGCTGCTGCCGGAGCCCTATCTGTCCCGCGAGCGTTTCCTGATCTTCTACCCGCTGCATTACAACACCTATTCCATCGGCTATATCGCAATGGACGGGCTGAGCGAAGCGGCCAAGATGAACCTGCACGAAAGCATTTTCAACTTCCTTGAAATCGCCATCGAAAACATCCGGAAAAAGGAACTGCTCCGCCGCTTCAACGAGATGCTCGACAACATGTCTGTCCATGACGGGCTGACCCAGCTGTACAACCGTTTCGGTCTCGAGCGCCACGGAGAGGAAATCTTCCGCCGGATGATCAAGAAATACGGCAGTGCCCAGGTGCTCTTCACCGATATGGACGAGATGAAGCTGATCAACGATACCTGGGGCCACGAAGCCGGCGATACGGCGCTGTCCGCCGTTGCGAAGGTCCTGCGCGACAACTGCGGCGACGAGGATTTCATTATGCGCTACGGCGGCGACGAGTTTGTCGTGATTGCCGTCGGTACGAACACAGCGCTGAAGGATAATATCCTGGCCGCCGCGGAAGCCTGGAATGAAACCTCCGGCCAGCCCTTCCGGCTGGGGCTCTCCGTCGGCGTCGTGGTCTGCACCAAAAAGGACAAGCGTACCCTGGACGAATGCATCCGGGAAGCGGATGCCCTGATGTACGAAATCAAAACCGAAAGAAAAGTGGGCCGCTGACGCGGCCCGTTTTCCTTTGCTTACGGTCTCGGTCCGTACCGGAAGGTCACTTCCAGCGTACGGATTTTTTGCATTTCCGGCAGTTCACGGTTCAGGACCGTGGCGGAAATGCCCGTCAGGTCCCCCATCAGCACCCGGGCGCCGGTCCGGGCACTCTTCATATCCACCCATTCATTGAAAAGATTGGTCCTTGTGCAGTGGCCGTCATCCGAACAGGTGTAGTTCCGTCCTTTCAGCTTCACGCTTTCCCCGTTTACCTTCACCTCTATGACCAGAATGCAGTACCCCGGGAAACGGTCCTCGCCGTTCGAGATCCCGACGGCGCAGAAGGCCGTATTGGAGGCATATCCGGCTTCCGTTCCGGTAAAGTCAAGCGATACCGTGTAGGTGCCCGGCCCGGTGATTTCCGCGTCGGCCGGAAGGATTCCCGGGGTGACGGAATCCGGCGTGTAGACGTCGCCGACGCTGTAGGCGGCGCCGTAATCCCCGGCGTTGAACATGATCCAGGCCGCGCATGTATCCGCGGATACGTGAACCGCCCTTTCCGAGAGCGTTTCCGGAGCCGCCGCGGCGTCCCGGTCAAAATCCGCCTTCGCGGCGGCCGCGATCTCCGCGTAATCCCTTCCGGCTTCGGAGGATGCGCTGCGGCCGGCGTAGACCGCCGCCATTTCCGCCTCCGGAATGCAAAGCTTCGACCGGACATAGTATCCGCTGCAGTCCCACAGGCAGCCCATCAGATCCAGCGCGTCGCAGCAGTCCAGGAACGCTTTGTGATACGCCGGCGCGTTCTTCTTCATGACGCCGTCGCTGCCCGGCAGCGCGCCGTATTCCCCGATCACCACGCCATAGCCGGCGGAGGTGAATTTCTTCATCATGCTCAGCGTGGCATACATGTCGGTGTAGTCCTTCTGCTTTCCCCAGAGGGTCGCGCCCTTCGCGGAAGAAGCGCCGCAGTAGCTCCACGGATCGTAATAGTGCACGGAGACCATCAGTTTGTTCTTTGCGGAATCCTGCGGCATGACGAACCGCCCGTCAAACGTCTGCGCAATATTCGTCCCGAACCCGGCGATCAGCAGGAAGCGCTCCCCGTTGTATCCGCCGCAGGCGCGTACGGTATCCACAAACGCCTGGTTGATCCGGTTGGTCAGCGCGTAGCGTTCGCTGTCCGGCATCCGGTGTGCCAGGGAATCCTGGCAGTACAGCGGCGAATTCTCGTCAAAACGCGCGCCGAGTTCCTCGTTGGCGCTTTCGAAAATCAGCCGCGCGTCATACGAAGCGAAGCGCTCCGCGATCTGCTTCCACATCCCCGTATAGGCCTCCATGGCCAGCGTGCGGGTTGCCTCCGTATCCGATCCGAACATCCCCCACCATCCGCCGTCCCAGTGATCGTTCAGAATAACGATCAGCCCGGCGTCCAGCGCGTCCTTCACGACCGTTTCCACCCGGTCCATATACGCGGCGGAAATCGTCCAGTCCCCCTGATTCAGGTGCGTTGCGTTGGTCATCCAGGCTACCGGGATCCGCAGGGTGTCAAATCCGGCCGCTTTCATCCCCTGCAGCATTGCGGGCGTCGTGACCGGCTGACCCCACATCGTTTCGTAATGTACCGGATCATCCGTAATATTCCCGCCGCGGATGCCATTGTCACATGCTTCCAGGGTATTCCCCAGATTGATGCCGTTTCCCATGCGCCGGGTCATACCGACCGCGTCTGAAGGCATCTCCTCCGCCGCGGCGCATGCGCACAGCAGCAGCGCCGCCAGGGATGCCAGCAGCAGAAATAATTTTCTCATACCTTTCCTCCTGATAAAAGCGGCGTGCTCCGTTCTTCCGAAGCACGCCGCGGTCCGAATGCGTTTACTCGCCGGCCAGCTGCTGCGTCAGCTCCCACATCTGCGCCGCTTCCTGCCTGCACCATTCCAGGCAGTCTGCGAAACCGTACTGCTCGCACAGACGCTTCATCTCGCTGACATGGAAATTGAATTCCGCTTCCGCCCTGGCGTTCACCGCGCGCCAGGAGTAATCCACGATGACCTTCTTGCAGTTGTTCCACTTCAGGGCCAGATCGCTGGATTTTTCACTTTCCGAATACGGAATATCCGGCATCACGACATACTTCTTGTCGCCGTATTCATCCTCGCGGGCTTCCATGTATTCGTCCGCCAGCGTCGCGTGGTTGTATTCCCGCCAGTCCTCCTGGATCGGATAGGATTCCGCCTTCACAACGGATGCCCAGGTATCCTTGTTGAAGGTTTCCGTTCCGTTGCCGTCCGGATTGATCATATCCTTGTTCAGGGTGGTGTTGTTGATCTGGATGCTGCCGTTATTGTAGGTATCGCTCAGCGTATAGGTCTTTCCCGTATAGGGGGAGGTCCACTCGATGCCTGCCATGTTGTAGCCGGAATCCGCGGATGTCTTCTGTCCCAGTTCCGTGAAATACATGCCCTTGTTCTCATCGTAGTCCCAGGTCAGTCCGCGCGGTCCGTACCAGCCGGTCATCGCGCCTTCCGGCGTGGCCAGCCAGTTCAGGATCTCCAGGCATTTTTCCGGGTACTTCGTATAGTTGCCGATGGACCAGATGCGGTTGCCGCCGGTGGAACCCAGGCCGTAAACGATGGGGGTCGCGTCATTGGGCACAAGGGAGTACATGTACTTTCCGGCTTCCAGGTGTTCCTTCGTGTTGTAGGCCATGGATCCGGCGTAATTGAAGATGGACCAGAAGGTTCCGCCGTTCTTCAGCTTCTCGCTCATCTTGTCATAGGTGTTCGAGGAGGAGTTCGGATCCAGCAGTCCGGCACGGTTCAGCTTGTTGAAGAACCGCAGGCATTCCATATAGACGCTGTCGTCGTCCAGGCAGGACAGGAACTCGCCGTTCTCCGGATTGTAATGGCCGAAACCGAGCTCGTCATAGCCGTAGAAGGCCGTGCCCAGCGCCTTGACATACATGACCATGTTGCCGTCCCAGTCCGGCCACGCGCTCAGGGCGTAGGTCTCATTTCCGATCTCGTCCGTGGGGCAGATCTCCTTCATCTTCGTGAAGAGGTCCACCAGGTCGTCCAGGTCATTCACTTCCGGGTAGCCCAGCTGCTTGTACAGGTCCCAGCGGGTATCCCAGGTATAGAAGAAGGACTGGTGGCTGCCCGTGGAGAACGCGACGTTGAATCCGAAGCCGTGGATTTTCCCGTCGCCGCTGATCTTCCGGTTGCTTTCCAGCGCCGCCTTGTAGTTTTCCATGATATAGGGGGCGTATTTGCTGCCCATGTCAAACTGTTCCCAGTCCAGCAGCATGTCCTTGGCCACGGCGTTCTTGTAATCGTCGCCGTTGGAACCCCAGACGACGATATCGCCCAGGCTGCCGGCCTCCATCCGGGTGGCGTAGGTGCCGTCCTGTTCCGGAATGATATTGATTTCCACATTGAACTTATCCTTCAGGAGCGTCGCGCCCCAGCCCAGCTGCAGGCCGGAGAAATTCGCCAGCTGGCTGTAGACGTCCAGCCGGATAACCGGCTCCTCCGCGGCGCCCTCCGCCAGTGAAAAGGCCGGCAGCGCAAGCATCAGGCAAAGAATCAGGGCAATCAGTTTTTTCATGTTTCTTTTTCTCCTTTCAGGCGGGTCAGCCTTTGACGGCTCCCAGCATGATTCCTTTTACAAAGTACCGCTGCATGAACGGATAGACCAGCAGGATCGGGATGATCGTCACCATCGCGATGGTGTATTTCGTTGTGATGCCGTTGTTCAGCAGGTTCTGCGCCATCTGTTCGGAGATCTGCTCCGTATTGATGCTGGTCGTCTGGTTCAGATAGACGTACAGCCGGTGCTGGAGCGTATACAGGTTCGGCGTCGAGGACATCAGCAGCAGGGAATCCTGGAAGGAGTTCCAGTTCCCCACCGCGCCGAAGATGGAGATGGTCGCCAGAATCGGAATGGACAGCGGCAGGATAATCCGCAGGAAGACCTTGGAGGTGGACGCGCCGTCGATAATGGCGCTTTCCTCCAGGGACCCCGGTATCGACTCAATATAGGTCTTCACGAGGATGATATTGTAAGGAGCCACCATGCCCGGGATGATATAGGCCAGGAAGTTTCCCGTCAGGCCCAGCATCAGCATGTTTGTGTACCATGGGATCAGGCCGGCGTTGAAATACATCGTGACAACCAGTGCCCGGTACCAGAAGGAGCGGTGCCACATTTTCTGCTTGGTGACCAGATATCCCGCCCAGGCGGACGTCAGGACCATCAGCGCGGTGCCCAGGATCGTCCGGCCCACGGTCACAACCAGCGCGTTCTTCAGTTCCTGCTGCCCGAGAATCCGGCTGTAGTTTCCGAAATGGATTCCCTGCGGCAGGAAGTTGATCTGTCCGCCCGCGACCAGGTTGTTGTCCGAAATCGTGTTGATGAACAGGTAATAGAACGGGAAAACGCAGATAAACGTAAACAGGATAAAGAAGATCACAATGACGGTGTCAAACAGCGGCTGCTGGGAGAACAGCGCGTAGCTGACAATCAGCGCGATCAGCGTCACCAGCGCGACGATGAGCCCTGTGCGGGGCCATTCCTTCACGTTTTCGCTGAGCACAACCGGTTCGTCCACAGACGCCTGCCAGACTTCCGCCGTACCGCCGAAGATCCGGTCCGCCGCGGTCTGACCGATGGCAGTGACCAGCTTCTTCGCGCTCTCCGGATCCGTCCAGGAGGCCCGCAGCGTCATTTCCGACGGATCCGCCGTGGTGGCAAGACTGATCTTTTTGCGGACTTCGTTTCCCTTTCCGGCAAGACCGGCCCGTCCGGCCGCTTCCTCGCAGAAAGCGGCGTCCGTCAGATACTTCTTCAGCGGTGTAACCAGATCCAGTGTTTTTCCGAGGAACTTGTCCGGCAGGGAGGAAACCGCGTCCTCCTTCACCCGGAAAGCCACGCGGACAACGTTCTTTTCATCCGTTTCCTGCCTTGTGATCTCCGCACCCTGCGCGTCAGCCGTGCCGAACACGAGCGTGCTGAACTGCCTTCCGGCGGCGTCGGCGATCCTTTCCGCGGCGGCAGGATCGCTGTTCTTCACCGTAATCAGGATCGTCCGGTGATCCGCGTCCGCGGCGTCCGCGGAAACACTGATCATATTCTTCAGTTCCTTGGGCTTCATCAGTTCACCGGTGGATGCTTTAATATCGTCCGAAATGTTCCGGTAGAAGATCCCTTTGCTGCCGCTGCCCACGGCGGACAGCTCCTCCCGCAGCCCGGAGGGAATATCCAGCGTGATCTTCGTCAGTGAAGTATCGCCGGAGGACGCCAGCGACTCCGTGTCAAGGATGTGCAGCTGCGCCCGCACCGATGTGGTGTAAACGGGAGAAGCAATCTTTTCACAGTACAGCCAGGAGGCGGCTGCGGCCAGAAGGGTGCACCCCAGCACCAGCAGCAGTTTCTGCCAGCCCTTCAGGGTGACACGGCGGCTCAGAAATCCTTTTCGCTCGTCCATGTGCGCACCCCCTTATATAATGCTCTCGCCGCGGACAGCCTTGGAGATGCCGTTGGCGCCGAAGAGCAGGACCACCGCGATCAGCGATTTGAGAATGCCGATTACCGTGGAGACAGAGAGCTGGTTGTTGCCGATACCGAGATTGTACACATACAGATCCAGCACCTGAATGTAGTCCCCGTTGTACGGATTCGAGAAAACCAGATACTGTTCCATGCCGTTGCTGAGAATACCGGCCACGCTCATCAGCAGCATGACCATATAGGTCGGGATCAGGCCCGGCACCGTGATATGCCAGATGCAGCGGAAACGGTTGGCGCCGTCCACCTTTGCCGCTTCATACAGCTGCTGGTCGATGCCGGCAATGCCGGCCACATAGATGATCGCGCTCCAGCCCAGGCCTTTCCAGGTTCCCCACAGGAGCATCTTGATCCATGTGCCGTCCGCTGTGGCAAGATAGTCCGTACGGACAAAGGCCGCCGGATTGATCATGTTGGAAAGGTTGTTGACCAGGCCGTCCGCCGCGAAGATGGACAGTGCGACCGCGTAGACGAGCACCCAGCTCAGGAAGTTCGGGATCGTCGTCAGCGTCTGCACCGCGCGCTGGAACTTCGTGTTCCGGACCTCCGCCAGCAGGATCGCGAAAGCAATCGGCAGCCAGCTCGTCGCGATGCCCAGGCCGCTCATAATCAGGGTGTTCCGCAGCACCTGCAGGATCTTCGAGGAGAAGCCGGGATCGTTGATCAGCAGCCTGAAATTGTCAAACCCGACAAAAAGCTCTTTCGTCAGTTCATCCCCGGCCTTGGCGTTGTAGAACGCGTAACGCCAGCCGTAAATCGGCAGATAGGCAAACACGAACGACAGGATCAGCACCGGCAGGAACATGATGAAGAGCTTGTACTTCTCTTCCATCTCTGCCTTCGGCTCTGCGCACTTCCGCCGGTACGCGAAAAACGCGGCCGTCAGGGACGACGCCAGCAGCAGGATGCCGCCCGCCATCCAGGCGGTGTGCGCGAAATCCGGCCACTGCAGCGCAAGGTTCTTCAGGTGTTCCTCAATATGCGATGCCGGCAGATCCATTCCCTTTACGAATGCTTCGATCTGCGTGAAGGCCGCGCGGTTAAGCGCAAGGCCGCCAAGGATCAGCGCGCCGCCCGCCACCGGGAACCAGACGCCCCAGCGGCGCATTTTCCGGTTGCCCAGGGAAACACAGGCGCCGATCGCGCCCAGCACGGCGCCGGCCAGCACCATCGCGCAGCCGGTCATGGATTGCTGCATGTCGGAGGCGCGCAGCGCAAAGCGGTTGCCCTCCGACATGTAGGCGCTGAGCTTCGTCGTCACCGTCGAATACGATGTGGCGGATGTCAGCAGTGTAAGGTTGCCGCTGATCTGCGCGGAAATCCTTCCCGGATTGAACGGCGGAAAGAAGACCATCAGCAGCACAAGCACCGCAAGAATGCGCAGCACCCGAAGGGAAACGCGTTCCGGACGGGATGTCAAATCAGGCATGGATGAACCTCTTTTCATGGAAGAAGTGCGGCGGCGCAGGTCTCTGGTTCAGCGCCGCCGCGGGGAAAAAGTCAGTTCGTGAATCAGTCAGCCATTCCGCTCACCGTGAAGGTGATGGTGATGGTTTCATTCGCGCCGGGAACATTGTAGCCGAAGGGGGCGTCCGCCGCGTAGGTGTTGATGACATCGATCCGGGCGTAATCGCCTTCATCGATATTGATGTTCGCGCCTTCCTGGGTGGAGCCGCTGCCGATCTTCGTCTTTACGTCGCTGATGGTCAGGAATCCGCCCTTCATCAGTTTGTTCGGGATATCGGTGGAGACAAACAGCAGGTTGAACGCCTGGGTGTCGCCGAAGCCCATGTCGCCGGTGGTCAGGGAAACGGTGTATTCGCCGTCCTTGGTGATTTCCACATCCGCGAAGCTTCCGCCGTAATCCACTGCGTTGTTGTCAGCATCCCAGCCGGTCAGGCGGCCGAAGAATTCAGGATGATCCGCATCGTCGCGGCCGTAGTTGTCATACCAGGCATTGCGGAACACGTAGGTATCGGTTCCCTGCACGCCGATGTAGGCATGGAATCCGGCTTCCTTCGCGGCCTTGGCTTCTTCCTCGGTCATCGTTTCGCTTTCTTCCACCGGCGGTTCGCCGTAGATGAAATCGAAGGTGGCTTCGATGCTCTTCACATCCTGGAAAGCAGCGGGATCAACGATGACGGCGGAAGCACCTTCCAGGTTTCCGTCCGCGCGGCGGGCATCCGCAGGCAGCTCGCCGACCCATTCGTTGAACAGATTGCAGCGCATTTCGATCTTATCGTCGGAGGAGGTGTATCCCTTGGCGACTTCGATTGCGGTGCCGTTAACCTTGACTTCCTTCACGTCGATGAAGTAGCCGGGATAGGCGATGTTGCCGTTGTTGAGCTTCACAGCCGCGAATGCGAGACCGCTGAAAGCTTCCGGGAATTCCAGACCTACGGTGTAGGTGCCTTCACCCTTGATTTCTGCGTTCTTCGCGGTAATGGCAGTTTCAGCGCCGTCGTTCCAGTACTGTACAGCCCAGGCGCTGTCCGCCATCACGATGGCAGCAGTGACTTCCAGGGGAACCACGTCGAAGTCCACTTCCATGGTCTTGACGCCTGTGAACACTTCCTTGGCTACCATGACGGCAGTCTTGTCTTCGGTTACGTTGTCAACTGAACGGGCGTCCGCACCGGGGGCTGCCCATTCGTTGTAGATGTTCATGCGGGTCTTGCCTTCTTCATCGTTGGTGTAGCCCTTCGCGAACTCAACCGCTTCACCGTTGATGCGGATCGCGGTGATGTTCAGGCACATCTTCGGATAAGCTTCAATCGCGCCGCTGACAACCAGCGCATTGAAAGCGGTATCCACGCCGTCGGGAGCAGCGGCGGTGAAATCAAGTCCGACCGTGTAGCTGCCGGCGCCGGTGATTTCAGCGTTCTTCGCCACAACAGCGGTCTCCGCGCCGTCGTTCCAGTAGGAAATAGACCAGTCGCTGTTCGCATAGGCGATATAGGCCTCGACTTTGGCGGCCGCAGCTTCTTCAGCGAACGCGGGGATCATGCCCAGCGCGAGCGCCAGACAAAGGATTAAGGCCAGGGTCTTCTTCATTTTGTTTCTCCTCCTTTTATATATGTTTCATTTTATTGAAACCTTCTTTATCGCTTCCGCCTTTCAGCGGGAAAGCTCGCTCAGCGTGTCGCCTTCCAGCAGCATCCCTTCCACCGTAATCTGCCGGGGCTGGTGCTCTTCCGGGGCCTCGATCGCCTCAATCAGGAGGCCGATCGTTTCCCGGGCAATCACTTCGGTGTTCTGCCGGTAGGTCGTCAGCTTCGGCTGGATCATCCGGGTCATCCGGATGCCGTCATAGCCGATGAGACTGACTTCCTCCGGAATCTTCATGCCAGAAGCCTTCAGATCCCACAGGGCGCCGAGACAGCTGTAATCGTCCGGACACAGGATGCAGGTCGGTTTCTCCGCGCCGCTCAGCAGTTCCCGCACGATCGCCTTGCAGCCTTCCGGATCGTGATATTTCCCTTCCCTCACAAAGCCCTCCGGAACCCGGATACCGAGTTCCGCGCAGACCTTGTAGTATCCGGCCAGTCTTTCCTTCTCCACCGCGCCCGGCTGCCCCGTAATGCAGGCGATATTCCGGTGTCCGTGCCCGTAAACATAACGGACGATCCGTTCCATGCTGGCCCGGTTGTCACTGCTGACGCAGTCGCAGCCTTCATATACATGATCGATCACTACGGACGGCATATCGCTGCTGGCCAGGCGGATGACATTGGCGGAATCGAAATCCGCCTGGATCACCACCACGCCGTCAAGATTACGCCGGCGTGCGTGATCGTAATAGTTCTCACCGCCCCGGCCGCCGTTCTGCCCGATCAGCGTCAGGTCGTAGCCGGACTTCTCCGCCTCGGACCGCAGTTCATCCAGCAGGGAACTGAAATATTCATGATTCATCCGGTCTTCATACAGAATGCCGATGTTGCTGGAGCGGCTTGTCTTCAGCGTGCGGGCTGCCGCGTTCGGATAATAGCCCATCTCCTTCGCTGTCTGGCAAATAAATGAAGTCCGCTCTTTGTTTTCATTGGTCAGTCCGTTCAGTGCCCGGGACACCGTCGCGACCGAGACACCGCACGCTTCCGCAATATCCTTGAGACGGACCATGCAATCGCTCCTTCTGTTTCACGATTTTGCAACTTCTGCAATCGTTTGCAATCAGATCATATACCTTTGCATTTTACTTGTCAAGGCCGTTTTTTGTTGTTTTTGTATGTTTTTTTCCCGTTTCCAACATGTCCGTACAAAATGTAATTTGTTCCCATGTGTTCTCGCAATCGTTTTCTTTTTCATCTTTCCCGGATGCCGGAAAGCCGGAATGATTGCACAAAAAGACGGTTTGTTCTATAATATCCGCGAAAATCCGTTTCAGACCTGAGAGGTATTTTTCCTATGGCCGTAATCAAGAAAATGCTTTGCCTCGCGCTGTGCGCGCTGTTTATGTTCTCCTGCGCCGCCTTCGCGGAAGAGGATATCGACGTGGAGGATATCATCCTGAATCCCGACGGGACGCTCCCGGAGCCGGAAGCAACGGAAACCCCGGCCGGACGTACCGCACGGGAGAGCTTTATCGACGATATCATTACCCTGGGCTGGGAGCTGTACGTCAAAGCCGACGGGAAACCCCAGAGGGCTTACCTGAAAAGCGACATCTACGTATGCAAAAATTTCACTGTTCATCTTTTCCGCCAGAACCGGGACAAGTACCGGATGGCGGAATTCCCGGACCTGCAGCTGAAAATCCCGAACAACATGCCGGAAAAGCAGTGCAGGCCCTACTCCTACGGCTACTGCTGGGAAGACGTTCCCGCCTCCAAAGGCAATCCCTTTACGGAAGCCGCCCAGTTCCTGTACGACTCCAAGCAGAGCAAGGAGGAGAACCGCGAGCGTGCGCTGGCTTTCATGAAGCAGGTGCAGCGCGGGGACTATTTCCAGATGACAGGCGATTACAGAGGCGGCAAAGGGGCGCACAGCGCCATCTTCATCTCGGATTACGATCCGGAAACCAACACCGTCCACTCCATGGACAGCAACCGGAAAGGCAAGCGCATCGACGGCACCCGCTACGGTTATGTGCTGTTTGATTCTGAAATGCAGATTGACGACTGGGTCAGCTTCTTCTGTATGAAAAAATGCGGTGCGACCCTGTACCGCCTGCGGGACGATATTATTTTCGCCGGGGACTGATCCCCGGCGAAATTTTTTTTACATTTTTCCCTTTACCATGGTCAGCGCGATCCGCTGCTTTTTCTCGTCCACACTGACAACCCAGACCTTCACCACATCCCCGACCTTCACCACCTCCGCGGGATGGCGGATGAACTTGTCCGCCATGCGGGAGATATGGACCAGGCCGTCCTGATGCACGCCGATATCCACAAAGGCGCCGAAGTCAATCACGTTGCGCACGGTGCCGGTCAGTTCCATTCCGGGCGTCAGATCCTTTATGTCCAGGACGTCCGTCCGCAGCACGGGCTTGGGAAGCTCGTCACGGGGATCCCGGCCGGGTTTCTGCAGTTCAGCGATCATATCCTTCAGGGTCGGAATGCCGACGCCGATTTCCTGCGCAAGCTTTTCCTCCCCGTAAGTCTTTGCCTTCAGGGGAATTTCCGGAATGCCGCCACGCTTCAGTTCCTTCAGGTCATACCCGAGTTTCTCCAGCAGCTTTCCGGCCGCCTCGTAGCTTTCGGGATGCACGCCGGTTGCGTCCAGCGGGTTTTTGCTGTCCGCGACCCGCAGGAATCCGGCGCACTGCTCATACGCCTTCGGTCCCAGCTTCGGCACCTTCTTCAGAGCCTGCCGGGTCGCGATCCCGTTTTCCTCCCGGTAGGCGACGATATTCTTCGCCAGGGCGGGCCCGATGCCGGCCACATGACTCAGCAGCTCCGCCGACGCGGTGGAAACCTCCACGCCGACCTGGTTCACGCACTGTTCCACGACGCCGTCGAGAGCCTCCGTCAGCTCGTTCTGCTTCAGGTCGTGCTGGTACTGTCCCACGCCGATCGCCTTCGGATCAATCTTGACCAGTTCCGCCAGCGGATCCTGCATCCGCCGGGCAATGGAAACCGCGCTCCGCTGGGTAACGTCAAAATCCGGAAACTCCTCGGCCGCCAGTTTGCTGGCGGAATAAACGGAAGCGCCTGCCTCGCTGACAATCATATAGGCTGTGCCGGGCATTTCCGGCAGGAGGGAAACGATAAACTGCTCGCTTTCCCGGCTCGCGGTGCCGTTGCCGATGGCGATCGCCGTAACGCCGTATTTCTGCACGAAACCTTTAATCAGCCTCGCCGCGGCCGCCTTTCCGTTCTCATTTCCCGGCAGGGTAAAGTATCCGACGCCGGTATCCAGCACCTTCCCGTTCGCGTCGATAACCGCCAGCTTGCAGCCGGTGCGGAATCCGGGGTCCACGCCCAGGGTGACCTTTCCCTTGATCGGCGGCTGCATCAGCAGCTGGTGCAGGTTCTGGGAAAAAACCCGGATGGCGGACACATTGGCCCGGTCCGTCAGCTCGTTGCGGACCTCACGCTCAAGGGATGGAAAAACCAGCCGTTCCCATGCGTCTCCGCAGGCTTCGGCCACCTGGGCTGCTGCGGCGGAAGCGTTCCGCACATAGATCTTCCGGATACTTTCCAGCGCTTTCTCCTCCGGCACTTCGAGCGTCACCTTCAGGAATTCCTCCCGCTCGCCGCGGTTTACCGCCAGAATCCTGTGCGCCGCCATGCTGCGCACCGGTTCCCGGAAATCGTAATACATGCTGTAAACGCTGTCCTCTTCCTTCGCGGCCTTCGTCACCAGCACGCCTTCCCGCATCATCATTTCACGCAGGGCTTTCCGGATATCCGCGTCGTCGCTGACCGTTTCGGCGATGATATCCCGCGCGCCGGCCAGCGCGCTTTCAGCGTCCGGAACTTCCTTCTCCGGATCGATATATTTCGCCGCTTCCGCCTGCGGATCCCCCGGCTGCTGCATCATCAGCCAGAGCGCCAGCGGTTCGAGGCCGCGTTCCTTCGCAACAGTGGCCCGGGTGCGGCGTTTCGGGCGGTAAGGCCTGTAAAGGTCTTCCAGTTCGCTCAGCGTCTTCGCCGCCTGGAGGCGCGCTTCCAGTTCTTCCGTCAGCACATCCTGCTCCGTCAGGCTTTTGCGGATTTCCTCCCGGCGCTTATCCAGATTCCGCAGGTACTCCAGCCGCTCCGACATTTCCCGCAGCACCTGGTCGTCCAGGGAACCGGTGGCTTCCTTGCGGTAACGGGCAATAAAAGGAATGGTATTCCCGGCGTCCAGCAGTTCGACCGCCGCCTGTACCTGCTGCGGACGCAGCGAAAACTCGGATGCCAGCATGTTTGTGTAATCCATGTCTTTTCCTCCGTGTCACTGTTGGTTCTGTTTATTGTATGCCTTCCGGCGGTTTCCGTCAAACCATTGTACTTTCAGGGGTTTTTTGTAGAATTCACCGGTGCTTTGTGATATGATTCTATCCGGTTTATCTCCTTCTGAGGAAGTGTTTTGCATGCATGATGAATTTGTAATGGGCAATGAAGCGATCGCCCTCGGCGCGCTGGCCGCCGGGGTGAACCTGGTGTGCGGCTATCCCGGCACGCCTTCCACCGAAGTGCTCGAAACCGTGGCGAAACGCCGCGGGGAAAACGTCTACGTCGAGTGGTCCGTGAATGAAAAGGTCGCCATGGAAATCGCCGGCGGCGCTGCCTACGCGGGCGCCCGCGCGCTGGTCACCATGAAGCAGATGGGCCTGAACGTGGCGTCCGATCCGCTGATGTGCCTCGAGTATATCGGGGTGAAGGGCGGCCTGGTCGTGCTGGTGGCGGACGATCCCGGCCCCATCTCCTCGCAGACGGAGCAGGATACGCGTTCCTTCGCATCGTTCTCCAAGGTTCCGCTGCTGGATCCTTCCTCCGCGGCGGAAGCGTACGCCATGGTGCAGGAAGCGTTCGAAATCTCCGAAAAATACCGGACGCCGGTTTTCCTCCGGCCGACAACGCGCGTCTCCCACGGGTACGCATCCATTACCGTCAGGGATCCGGAGGAATATGCCGTACACCCGGTGGAAGGTTTTGTGAAGGACAGCAGCCGCTGGGTCATTTTCCCGCGTCTTTCCTTCGGAAACCACCGGATGATCGAGGAACGCAACGAACAGCTGCAGGACGTTTTTTCCGAAAATCCGCTGAACCGGATCGAACCGGAGGAGGCGCTCCTTTCCGGTCTGCGCCGGGGTGTCGCGACAGGCGGCTTCAACTATACCTATGTAATGGAAGCCCGGAAAAAGCTTGGCGACATCCGCACCCTGAAGGTTTCCACGCCCTTCCCCTTCCCGGAAAAGCTGGCCGTCCGTTTCCTGGATGGGCTCGATGAAGTGCTCTGCGTGGAGGAGCTGGATCCCGTGATCGAACGGGAGCTGATTTACCTCTGCGGCAAATATAACCTGAAAACCAGAATTCTCGGCAAGATGACCGGCCATATCCCCCGTTCCGGTGAAAACAGCCGGGACAGCGTAGCCGCGGCCCTTGCCGGATTCATGAACCTTCCTGTTCCGGCGGAAGCGCCCGAAACGCCTCCGCCCCTGCCGGTCCGCCCGCCGGTGCTGTGCGCCGGCTGCCCGCACCGCGCGTCCTTCTATGCCGTCAAACAGGCCATGAAAGGCCGGAAAACCGTCTTCTGCGGGGATATCGGCTGCTATACGCTGGGCAACGCCATGCCACTGGACATGGTGGACACCTGCCTGTGCATGGGCGCTGGCCTTGGCATTGCCCAGAGTCTGAACCACCTGGAAAAGGACCGTTCCTGCTTCGCCTTCGTCGGGGATTCAACCTTCTTTGCCTCCGCGCTGCCCGGCGTCGTGAACGCGGTTTACAACCAGGCTGAATTTACCCTGATCGTCCTGGACAACTCGACCACCGCCATGACCGGCCACCAGCCGCACCCCGGCACCGGCCGCACCATGATGGGCGAGGTTGTGGAAAAGGTCAGCATCGAAAACGTGCTGAAGGGCATCGGCGTTGCCGCGGTGGAAACCGTGGATCCCCTGAACTTCCCTCTCGCTGTGGAGACTGTCCGCAGAATGGCGGATCTTCCCGGCGTGAAAGCCATTATCTTCCGGTCTCCCTGCGTAGCGCTGTTCCGCTCCTCCGCCCGGGTAACCATCGATCCGGACAAGTGCGTCGGCTGCAAAAAATGCATCCGGGAAATCGGCTGTCCGGCGCTCTCCTTCCGCGACGGAAAAGCGGTCGCGGACGCCGCCCAGTGCAACGGCTGCACCCTGTGCGCCCAGCTGTGCCCCGCCGGTGCGATTACGGGAGGTGAATCCCATGAATAAGAATATTATTCTCTGCGGCGTCGGCGGTCAGGGCACCGTCCTGGCTTCGCGCCTGATCTCCTCCGCCGCGATGGCCCGCAATATTCCCGTTCTCTCCGCCGAGACCATCGGCATGGCGCAGCGGGGCGGCAGCGTCTTCAGCCACCTGCGGATGGGTGAAGGCCTATTCTCCCCGATGATCGCCCGCGGCGAAGCGGATCTGATCCTTGGCTTTGAACCGGGCGAAGCGGTCCGCCTGCTTCCCTTCCTGAAGCCGGACGGGCAGGTCGTGGTTTCCTCCCGTGCTGTCATGCCGGTCACCGCCGCGCTTTCCGACACCGGCTACCGTGCGGAGGACATGCTCGCTTACCTTTCCTCCCGCGTCGGACATCTCACCGTAGTGGATGCGGAAAAAGCGCTGCAGGAAGTCGGCTCCCCGAAGGTTCTGAACCTGATCCTTCTGGGTGCCGCAGTCCGCACCGGCGCGCTCGGGCTGGAAGCGGAGGACCTGAAGGACGCGGTTCGCCGTCTGATTCCCGAAAAATTCCACGCGCTGAATTTCCGGGCCCTGGATTACAGTGCCTGATCGTTCTGTCCCGGCAAAATGATAAAAGAAAGAAGGTAATCTCCCATGCGCATTTCCGACACGCAAATCCGTCAGGTCAACAGCCGGATCGAAGCCCTGATCGCGTCCGGCAATTTCTACGGCAAAAAACTGAAGGAAGCCGGCATCACCTCCGTCTCCACCGCCGAAGACTTTGAGGCGCTTCCCTTCTCAGAGAAAAACGACCTGCGTGAAGCGTATCCCCTGGGCCTTATGACCGCCCCGGAAGAAGAGATCGTCCGGATCCATTCCTCCTCCGGCACCACCGGTCTTCCGGTCATCATTCCCTACACGAAGAAGGACGTGGAAGACTGGGCCATCATGTTTGCCCGCTGCTTTGAGTTCGCCGGCATCACAAAAAAGGACCGGATCCAGATCACGCCCGGCTACGGCCTGTGGACCGCAGGCATCGGCTTCCAGGCCGGCTGCGAGCGTCTCGGCGCCATGGCGATCCCGATGGGCCCCGGTAATACGGAAAAGCAGCTGCAGATGATGCAGGACATGGAATCGACGGTGCTCTGTTCCACTTCCTCCTACGCCCTGCTCCTCTCCGAAGAGATTGAGAAACGCGGTCTGAAAAACAGAATCAGGCTGAAAAAGGGCATCATCGGCTCCGAGCGCTGGAGCGACAAGATGCGCAACACCATTTCCGAATCTCTCGGCATCGAGCTGTATGATATCTACGGACTGACCGAGATCTACGGCCCCGGCATCGGAATCAACTGCAAATACAATACCGGTATGCACTGCTGGGACGATTATCTCTACATCGAAATCATCGATCCCAAAACACTGAAGCCCGTTCCGGACGGCGAATACGGCGAAATCGTCATCACCACCCTGGTGAAGGAAGGCGCGCCGCTGATCCGCTACCGCACGCACGACCTGTCCCGGATCATTCCCGGCGACTGCCCCTGCGGATGCAAATATCCGCGGATCGACACGATCATGGGCCGCACGGATGATATGATGAAGATCAAGGGCGTCAACGTCTTCCCCGCCCAGATTGAGGAAGTCCTTCAGTCCTTCCCGGAGGCTTCGAGCGAATACCAGATCCGTATTTCCCACCTCGACGGAAAGGATACCATGCGCATCTATGTGGAAACCGACGGCACCGTCGACTTCCAGAACCTGGCGGAGCGTATCGCCGCCCGCGTCAAGAGCAAGATCGGTTTCACGCCCATTGTCAAGGTTGTGGAAAACGGCCTGCTGCCCCGCAGCGAGAAGAAAACCAAACGCGTCATCGACGAGCGCTACGACTGATAATCCCGCAATCGCAAAGAAGCACGGATTCCGCTCCGTGCTTCTTTCTTTTCCTTCCGTCAGATATTCCTGCCGGGGCTTTCCGGCTTATGGTCCCGGGGAAGACGTGCCGAGATAATCAGCTTATCCTTCTCCATCCTCGCCTCCATGGCGCCGCCGTGCTTTTCCGCGATCGCCGCGGCGATGGACAGTCCGATGCCGAATCCGCTTTGCTTATCCTTGTTTCTGGACATGTCCGTCCGGTAGAACCGGTTGAAGAGCCGGGCACACTGCTCCTTCGTCATCGGCTGTTCAACCGTGTTCGACACCCGGATCACAGCGGACTTTCCTTCCGGAAACGTTTCAGCCGTAATTTCTCCGCCCTCCGGCGTATATTTCACCGCATTGTCCAGCAATGTGGACATCAGCCGCTGGATGGACGCCCGGTCTCCGGTAATCCGCAGGCTGTCGTCCGCTGTAACCTTCATTTCCTTGCCGCCGAATTCCGCCATTGCCTGGAACGGTTCCGCGGCCTCCCGCAGCATCGCTCCGGGTTTCAGAGGTTCCATGGTCAGCGCAGGATGCTCTTCCTCCATCCTGGAGAGGTAAACCAGTTCATCCACCAGGCGGCGCATCGCCGCGGTCTGCTTCTGGGTGCTGCGAACCCAGGGATTATCCGGCGTTTCCATCTTCAGCAGTTCCATATTGGTGGAGATCACCGTCAGCGGCGTCTTCAGCTCATGGCTGGCGTCCGTAATGAACTGCTTCTGCTGCTCCATGTTCCGGATTTCCGGTTCCACCGCTTTCCGGCTGAACAGCTGCACCAGCAGCCAGGCCAGCAGGATACCGCCGGCGCAGGCAATTGCGGAAATCAGCGCGAGGTTGCGGACGGCTTCCATCCGCGTCTCGCAGTTCATCACGACGACTGCCTTTCCGCGGTCGCCTTCGGTCCGGACCGTAAAGCAATAATCATGGATCCAGCCGGATTCCTTCCCGCTTTCCAGCGCCCTGCGCGCCAGCGCCTCAAACGCGTCCTGGTCCGTATCTGCCAGGTAGCTCACATTCCGCGTCCGCACCTCGCCGTTCGTGTCGAAGTGAACGATAAACCAGCTGGACTCAATCACCATATTCCGGAAATGGCGGCTTCTTCCCCGCATCCATGCCCAGTTCCGTCCGGGCTCTTCACTGCCGGCGGGTTCCCCGTCAGCGGTTCCGGAGTCCTCCGGGGCAGGCGGCATATCCGGCGTCCCGGGATCTTCAGGCATTCCGGGCGCCCGGGCTGGAATCATGTTTTCCGCCAGCACGGACAGCGTTCCCGCCAGTTCATTCCGGACACTGATCAGATTTGCCGTATTCACGATCCCGACCACCAGCACCATGGCCAGCGTCAGCACCAGTACGGCAATGCGGACGAACCGCTTCCGAAGCTTTCGGATCATGCTCTCACTCCGTCATCTTTTTTCTCCAGTGAATAGCCGGTTCCCCGGTGCACGCGGATTTCCGCTGCGGTGTCCAGATCCGCCAGTTTCTTGCGCAGCTGAGATATATTCACCCAGACCACGTTGATCTCCGCTTCGGCATCCCAGCCCCAGACCCTGTCCATCAGCTGCTGCACGGAAAAGAGAATCCGGGGATTCTCCATAAACAGTTCCATCAGCTGAAACATTTTGCCGGTTATGCGCACGGACTGGCCGCCGCATTTCAGTTCGCAGCTGCCCTTGTCCAGCGTCAGATCCTCCCACTGCAGAGTATCCGGCACGTAGCTTTCCCGCCGCCGGAGCATGGCCCGGATCCGCGCCA
>CAMJTZ010000014.1 GCA_946408865.1 uncultured Clostridia bacterium | reverse complement strand
GCCAGCAGGCCGCTGGTCAGGCGGATATTGCCGAAGGTGCACTGCATGCGGTTCCGGTCAAAGAGCATCGTGCAGAAAGCGTCGTCATCCGGCAGGATGCGGGAAAGCTCGTTGAGCACCTTTCCGGGGATGATCGCCTTCACGACATCGACGCCTTCCGGCAGCTCGAAGGGCTGGAAGATCTTCTGCATGGCGAGGCGGAATCCGTCCAGCGCGACAAGGCGCGCCTCGCTGTGGCTGACCTCCAGCAGGGAACCGGTCAGAATCTGGCGGCTCTCGTCCGTCGCGATGGCGAAAACGACGCGGGAAATCATATCCCGCAGACGGTTCTGCGGAATCTTCACAACGGAGCCGGATTTCAGCGATTCGATCTCAGGATACTCGTCCGCGTTCATGATCGCCAGATTGCTGCGGTTCTTCATGCAGCGGATCACGGCCGTGCGGTGATCCGTCACGGAGACGTTCACGTCGCCCACCGGCATCTTTCGGATCAGCTCGGTAAAGAGCTTGCCGGGCAGAACCGCCTGGCCTTCCTCTTTAATCACGGCAGCATTGGTATACTCAATCACCAGCGACCCGTCCGAGCAGGTCATCCGCACACGGTCGTCCTGCGCATCAATCAGGATGCCCTCAAGAATCTGCTTCGGGGACCGGGGTGAAAGCGCCCGGGTGACCGTGTTCAGCCCTTCGAGAAGGTCCTGGGAGTTCATCGTGAAAATCATCGGAATTCAACCTCGCTTCAGAAGAATATATGTAACGTAATAATATATAAACAGTAGTAGTAGTAAGGCCTGTGAAAATCGGGGAAAACCATTGGAAACCCTTGATTTTCCTTGCTTTGCGGGTGTGCATAAACTGTGGAAACTTATCCACTTTTTCAGGTCCGTCTGTAGATATTCCATACCCGGAGACAGAAATCCTTCTTTTTTCCGCCGCTCCTCCGGAGGCGGTTCGGCGGAAAGCGCGGGGTCCGGAGCGGAAATCCGGTTTTCCGGGCGGAAAAAGGAAAAAACAATCCACAGAATCCACAGAATTTATCCCCTGTGGAAAACCGGCTGTGGAAAACCTGCAAAGCCTTTTATTTCGTGGACAGAACGGATCTGTTCCGGACGAAATAATCCACACCGGACCAGAGCGTCAGGGCGACGGAAACCCCCGTCAGGACGCCTGTATACCAGGTGACGAAACAGGCCTTGTTGAACAGCAGGATCACGACGATGGTGACCATCTGGAAGGTGGTTTTCCATTTGCCAATCTTCCCGGCGGCGATGACCTTGCCCTGGCCGACGGCCACCATGCGCAGCCCGTCCACCGCCAGCTCGCGGCTGAGGATCATCAGCACGACCCAGGCTTCCATCAGCCCGCCGCGGACGAGCATCACCAGCGTCGTCAGCACCAGCAGCTTGTCGGCCACCGGATCGATGAACTTGCCGAAATCGGTGACGAGATTGTACTTGCGGGCAATATGGCCGTCCAGCAGATCCGTCAGGGAGGCCAGGATAAACAGGATCACCGCCGCGATGCGGCAGGCGTCGTCATTCAGATACAGCAGCAGCGCGATCACCGGGATGCACAGCACCCGGGCGATGCTCAGCTTGTTCGGAAGGTTCACAGCATTACCCCCTTCAGATCATAATCCCCGGCTTCCGTGATTTTCACCGGGATGAACAGGCCGGGCTCCGGAGCGGAATTGCCGCAGGCAATATAGATTTCACCGTCGGTCTCCGGCGCTTCGCGCGAAGAGCGGCCGAGGCAGAGACCGTCGTCCCCCGCGGCGGTGACCAGCACCTGCTCCACGGAGCCGACGCGCGCGGCGTTGCGGCGGCGCGAAATGCCCTGCTGCAGTTCCATCAGGCGCGCGTAGCGCTCCTGTTTGACTTCCTCCGGAATCTGATCCGGCATTTTCGCCGCGGGGGTATTCTCCTCCGGCGAATAGGTGAAGGCGCCGAGGCGGTCAAACTCCGTTTCCGCCACAAAATCCAGCAGCTCGCGGAACTGGTCCTCCGTTTCCCCGGGGAAGCCGACGATGATGCTGGTGCGCAGGGTCAGCCCCCGCTCTCGGGCGCCGCGGACGCAGCGCAGGATATCCTCCCGCGTTCCCCGGCGGTGCATGCGGCGGAGCAGGTCCGCGTTGATATGCTGCACGGGAATATCGAGATACGGGCAGATGTTCGGCGTATCCGCCAGCACGTCCAGCAGCTCGTCGCTTGTTTCGTCCGGATAACAGTAGAGCACGCGGAGCCAGTCGACCCCGTCGATGGCGGCGGCCTTGCGCATCAGATCCGGCAGGGTCGTGTGGGCGTGGGTTTCGGTGCCGTAGCGCGTGGTGTCCTGGGCGACGAGGATATGCTCCCGGACGCCCCGGGCCGCGAGGTCGCGGATTTCCGATAAAATCTGCTCCTCCCCGCGGCTGCGGTAAGGCCCGCGGATCAGGGGAATGGCGCAGAAGGTGCATTTGTTGGAGCAGCCCTCGCCGATGCGCACATAGGCGGACCAGGCGGGCGTTGTCAGCACGCGGGAATGCTCGCAGTAGCTGAAATCGTCCCGGCAGTCGCTTTGGCGCTTTCCTTTCAGCGCCTCCCGGATCAGGGAGGGAAGCTGCGCGTACTGATTGACGCCCAGGAGCAGGTCGATCTCCGGAATTTCCTCCAGGAGGGATTTTTCATAGCGCTGGGCGAGGCAGCCGGTAACCACCAGCAGGCGGCAGCGGCCGGACTCCTTGAACTGCGCCATCTCGAGGATGGTATTGATGGATTCCTCCTTGGCGGAATCGATGAAACCGCAGGTATTGACCATGAGGATATCCGCTTCTTCCGGATCGGGCGTGAAGACAAAGCCGTCCTCCTGCAGAAGGCCGAGGGCGGTTTCCGTATCCACACGGTTCTTGTTGCAGCCAAGCGAAATGACGCCGACAGAATAGGACATGGCGGATCTCCTCTCCTTCTTTCCGTTCCCTGTTTCCTCTTTGGTGAAGTATAGCATAAAACCCGGCCGCTTGCCAGCCTTCCGGCCGCTGCGCAGGCCAAAGTTTCATGGGTTTTTTCCGGAGAGCCCGGCGGATCGCGCACGGGATGTTAAATAATGATAAAATCTGTTATAATCTGATAATTGGAATTTACCAGTATAATCGGGAAAGGAAATCAATCATGCGCATCCGGAAGACATTCATGATCCGGCTTCTGGTTTTCCTCCTTCTGCTGACCCTGCTTCCTGTATCCGTTTTTTGCGAGAGCGCTTACCGTACGCTGAAAACCGGCGATCAGGGAGCGGACGTGCTCGCGCTGAAAGACCGGTTGCGGGAGCTGGGATATATCACCGCGAAAAAATACGGCGACGACTACAACAGGAGCACGGCGCAGAAAATTAAGGATCTGCAGAAGAAAAACGGCCTGAAGGCCACGGGAATTGCCACGGCGGAACTGCAGGAACTGATTTTTTCCGACCTGTGCGTCACCCGCTCCGGCCTGCGGGCAGAAGACCTGATGCCCTCAGCGTCCTGGACGGTCACGGTGCCGGATCATTTTGACATGCCCGCCCCCGCCGGGGAGCATCCCCCGGAGCTGAACGCGGAAGGGTATTACGACGCGGACGAGCCCTATTTCTTTGCCAGCCGGGAAACCGGGGAATGGACCTATGTCAGCCGGGATATCCGGGTGGAAATCCGGCAGCATACGGACAAGGCGGCTCCCCATATCTGGCTGGTGGCGGCGGTGCGGTACCGGGAACCGGCGTTTTTCGGTTCCATGCTGAGCGAAGCGTCTCCGGACAAACCGCGGAAAAGCGGCCTGGAACCGGCCAAGCCCCTGACCATCGCGGAAAAACATCATGCGGTTTTTGCCGTCAGCGACGATTTTTTCGGCTACCGGTTGTGGCATGACCAGCGGGCGGGTATTGTGGTGCGGGACAGAAAGATCTGGTCGAAAAAGACCCAGCCCGCGGACGCCCGGATCTGGCCGCCGCTGGATATCATCGCGCAGTTTGCGGACGGGAGCATGAAGACCTTCACCTCCGACGCGCACACCGCGCAGGAATATCTGGACATGGGCGTGATCAGCACCTACGCCTTCGGCCCGATCCTGGTGCAGGACGGGAAGGTCTGCGACGACCTGAACAACTGGCGCAACACCGACCGGGCGCCGCGGATGGCCATCGGCATCGCGAAGGACGGAACGATCCTGGCCATTGACGCCCTGGGGCGGAGGAAGGACGCTGTGGGCGTGACCACCCCCTGGCTGGCGCGGAAGATGCTGGAGCTCGGCGCGGTGGAAGCATTGAACCTGGACGGCGGGAACACCACCAGCATGGTTTTCATGGGAAAGCTGATCAACCGGACGGAGGAGGTCCGGAAGGAAGACCAGCGCACGGTCAGCGGACTGATCGGAGTCAGGGAGGCATCATCAGATGAACCGTAATGCTTTCACAGGATTTTTTTGGAAAAGCCTTATCCTTTCAGCATGGATCCTTCTGCTGTGCGGCGTTTTCACCTTCGCGCTGGCGGATGGACCGGATTTCTGGATCTCGCCGGACGGAACGCTGACGGCGGACGCCATCGCCCTTACGAAAAACGAGGGAAGGGGATACACGCTGTATCTGCCGGGATTTCTGCGGACCGATGAAATGAAGTTCGGCGTGGCGGAGGGGGTTTCCCTGACCTACGGTTCCCGGCAGATCAAAAGCG
This sequence comes from uncultured Clostridia bacterium, assembly GCA_946408865.1. Next base: position 18,059 of record CAMJTZ010000014.1, on the reverse strand, counting down.
GGGACAGCGCGGGCATCGTCAAAACCGGCGACGTAAAAGTGAGAATCGGAAAGAAAGAACTTCCCGTAACAGTGATGCGGGGATCCGCCGGCCTTCCCGCGGTTTTCGTGACCACGGAAAGCGGAACAGTCAGCAAAATTGAAGCGAAAAAGACAAACCTGGAGGCGGGAACCCTTGTGATGCGCGGACCGGAAGGGGACGTACAGTACGACGGCGCTCTGGAGCATATCAAATGCCGCGGGAACTCCTCCATGACCTTTCCGAAGAAAAACTACCAGATCAAGCTGGCCGAAGGGGCGGACCTGCTGGGCATGGGAAAGGCAAAAAAATGGATCCTGACCGGCAATTACCGCGACAAATCCCTGATCCGGAACCAGATTACCCTGGACCTGGCGGCGGCGGCCGGGCTTCAGTATACCCCTGAGCATACGCCGGCGGAGCTGTACATCAACCACGAATACCGCGGACTGTATCTTTTCTCTGAAAAGGTGGAAATCAATAAAAACCGCCTGTCTCTCCGGGACCTCGGGAAGGAGACGGAGGAGCGCAACGAAAACCCGCTTTCAACTTACAAAGCGGCCGGGAGTTACGAGCCCACGCCCAGACGCTGGAAAGGCTTTGAGATTCCCGCCGATCCGGAGGATATCACCGGCGGCTACCTGATCGAATTCGAAAGCTACAAGGCGCGCTACAAGCAGGAAGCCAGCGCGTATACGACCCGGTTCGGAAACATCCTGGTGGTCAAATCCCCGGAATACGCCTCCGTCGCCCAGATGAAGTATATTGCAGGCTTGTTCCAGTCCTTTGAAAATGCTATCATGTCAGAGGACGGAAAAGACCCGGACAGCGGGAAGCATTATTCACAGATCGCGGATCCGGAATCCCTGGCGCTCAAGTACATGATTGAGGAAATCAGCGAGAATTACGACGGCAATTCCTCCAGCCAGTTTTTTTACAAGCCCGCGGACAGCGTGAGCGAAAAGATCTTCGCCGGTCCCGCGTGGGATTATGACAGCGCCTACGGCGCCTACGCGGCGAAACACAACGCGCGCAACGTCCTGAATCCGGAGAAACTCTGGATCGCGAAGGGCGGAAACACCGCCTGGTATCCGGCGCTTTACCGGCAGGCGGATTTCCGCGGCCTGGTGGCGGACATCTGGAACGGGCGGATGAAGCAGGCGGTGGAAGTGCTGCTGGGCCTGCGGGAGCCGGAGACGGAAGGGCTGCAGTCCATCGACCGGTGGCAGGAAATCCTGAAGGATTCCGCGGCCATGGACCGGAAGCGCTGGCCGCGTTTCGCGAAATCGAACACCGTGGCCCAGACCGGCAACACCTTCGGTGAAAATGTGGAATTCCTCAAAGACTATCTGAAAAAGCGCTATGAATTCCTGAACAAAACGTGGGTGCGTGAAGAATGAAAAGACGGCTTCTCCTTTTTGTCCTGGTGCTTGCCCTGATTCCCCTGTGCGCCGCGGGAGCGGAGGCGCCCGGTTCTTATGCGGAGGATCTGACCGCGGAGTGCGCTTTTTCGTTCAGATGGAAGGAAAGCGAGATCAACCGGGCGGAAACCATGACCGACGGGGACGTGAGCACATATTTTACGTTCAAGAACAATAAAGACGGACTGACCGTGGAATGCGGCGAACCGGTTTACGGCGTGTCCGTCATGCTGTACGACCTTTTCGGGAAGGATTACGCCTATGATCTCCAGGCGGAGAACGCCGCAGGAGAATGGGTGACCGTCGGCGAAAGCAGATACCTGAGCAACTGGCATGCGCTGGAGACCCCCGCAAAGCGGATCCGTATCGCGGCCACCAGCCGGGAGGCGCTGCGGATCGCCGAGATCCGCCTGTTCGGCCCGGGAAAAAAGCCGGAGGACGTGCAGGACTGGCAGGACCTGGAAAAGGCGGACCTGATGCTCCTGGCTGCTCATCCGGATGACGAGGTGCTGTGGTTTGCGGGGCTGATGCCCGTCTACACGGACCGCGGGTACAGGGTGCAGCTGGCGATGATGACCCCCGGGTGCGGGGAGCGGCAGCTGGAGCTGCTGCAGTGCGCCTGGCACTGCGGCATCCGGTATTATCCCTGCTTTATCGGCCTGCACGACAAGAACGGCCGGCAGAACCTGAAAAAGCAGTACGAACTGTGGCGGAGCGAGACCCGGGTGCACCGCCTGGTGACGGAATGCTTCCGGAGATACCGGCCGGAGGTTGTCGTCACCCACGGGCTGGAAGGGGAATACGGCCACAGCGCCCACAAGGCCGCGGCGGATTCCGCCATTGCCTGCCTGAAATACGCGGCGGATCCGCAGAAATACAGGAATTCCGCGGAACAGTACGGCCCCTGGCAGGTCAAAAAGCTGTACCTGCATGAATACCCGGAAAACCGGGTGACGATGGACTGGACGCAGCCCCTGGCCTCCTTCGGCGGGAAAAACGGCTTTGACATCGCCGGGGAAGCCTTCCTGTACCACGTCTCCCAGGTGAAAATCGGCCATTATGAATTTCAGCCCGGGGGCGACCACGACAACACGGCCTTCGGCCTGTACTTCTCGGCTGTCGGCCCGGATACGGGCCGGAACGACTTTATGGAAAACATTGAAAACACGGTTTCGGAGGACACTCCGGACGAATAAGGCGGTTTGAAGTATGAAAGACATCTTTCTGCTGGTGGACGGCAACAGCCTGATGCACCGGGCTTTCCACGCGCTGCCCCTGATGGACGCGGACGGGGTTTACACCAACGCGATCTACGGATTTTTCGGCATGCTGCTGAAGGTGATCCGGGAGGAGAAGGTGCAGTATCTGGCCGTATGCTTTGATGAGCACGGGCCCACCTTCCGCCATACCGTATACGCGGATTACAAGGCCGGGCGGAGCGAGACGCCGCCGGAGCTGCGGCAGCAGTTCGGCACGATCCGCACCCTGCTGGACGAGATGGGCATCCGCCGCTTCGGCCTCCAGGGCTGGGAGGCGGACGACCTGCTGGGCACCCTGAGCCGGCTGGGCGAGGACGCGGGCGCCGCGCCCCTGCTGCTGACCGGCGACCGGGACGCGCTGCAGCTGGTCGGCGGCGGAACGCAGCTGATGTTCACCCGCAAGGGCATCTCCGAGACGATCCGCTTCGACGCGGCGAAGGTCTACGAGGAATACGGCTTCACGCCGGGCCAGGTGACGGACTGGAAAGGCCTCGCCGGCGATTCCAGCGACAATATTCCCGGGGTACCGGGCGTCGGCGACAAAACGGCGGTGAAGCTGCTGCAGGAATACGGCACGCTGGAGAACGTGCTGGACAACGCGGGCAATGTGAAGGGCAAGCTCGGGGAGAAACTGGCGAATTTCGCGGATCAGGCGCGCTTCAGCAAGGAGCTGGCAACGATCCGGCGGGACGCGCCGGTGGATTTCTCGCTGGAAAGCTGCGTGCTGCCGGATCTGAAGCAGATCATTCCCGCGCTGCAGAAGCTGAAGCTTTTCAGCCTGGTGAAACGGATCAATTCGGACGGGGAGGAATCCGCCGCCGCCAGCGACCGGCCGGAGAACGAAAGCACCCTGCCCTTTGTGAAAATTGAATTCGGAAAGCCCGCAGCCCTGGAAACGCCGGAGGAGATCCGGCAGTGGACCGCGGCGCACGCGAATGAAAAGGAACCCCTGTGCCTGTGGGCCGGGGAAACGGCGGTCTCCCTGGCGGTGCAGACCGGCGAAAATACCGGGGAGATGGCGGTCGTCGCCCTGGGCGGCGACCTGCTGACGCCGGGGCTGGATCCGGGCGAGGTGCTGCGCGCCCTGGGCGGGGAAATCCGGAAGGGAAACGTCGCCCTGCACGACGGAAAGGCCTGGCTGCGGCGGCTGGAAAGCGCCGGGGCGGAGCTGCCGGAGAGCTTCCGGTGGGACACGATGCTCGGCGCCTACCTGCTCAATCCGCAGGAAAAGAGCTACCGCCTGGGGGCGCTGTGCCCGGAAATGCCGGAGGACGCGGGAACGGTCTGCTCCCTGCAGGCCTGGCAGCGGAAACAGGTGGAGGCCGACGGCATGACGGCCCTGATGAACGAGATCGAGCTGCCGCTGAGCTTTGTGCTCTACCGGATGGAGAAGGCCGGGTTCGCGGTGGATACCGCCTTCCTGCGGGAGCTCGGGGACAAATATACCGCGGAGATCAATCAGCGCCGGAGCGAAGTCATCGAGGCGACGGGCGGCACGCCCTTCAACCTGAACAGCCCGCAGCAGCTGGGCGAGGTGCTGTTTGAGAAAATGAACCTGCCCCACGGCAAAAAGACGAGCAAGGGATACTCCACGTCCGCCGAGGTGCTGGAAGGCCTGCGGTGGGACGCGCCGGAGGTGATCGAGCCGCTGCTGCGCTACCGGCAGCTGGCGAAGCTCAACGGGACGTATGTCGAAGGCCTGCTGCCCCTGGTGGACCGGGAAGGGCGGGTGCACTCCACCTTTGACCAGACGGCGACGGCCACGGGGCGCATCTCCTCTTCGGAGCCGAACCTGCAGAACATCCCCGTGCGCACGGAGGAGGGAAAGGAAATCCGCCAGGCGTTCCTGCCCCGGAAGGGCTGGATCCTGCTGGACGCGGACTACAGCCAGATCGAGCTGCGGCTGATGGCCCACTTCAGCGGCGACCCCGCCATGGTGGACGCGTTTCAGAAGGGCGAGGACATCCACGCCCGCACCGCCGGGGAAATCTTCGACGTGCCGCCGGAATGGGTGACGCCGGAGCTGCGCAGCCGGGCGAAGGCGGTAAACTTCGGCCTGATCTACGGCATCAGCGGATTCGGCCTGAGCCGGAACACCGGCGTCAGCCGGCGGGAGGCCGGGGACTTCATCGCGAAATATTTTGAGAAATATCCGGGCGTCAAGCGCTTCATGGACGAGAGCGCGGCGGAAGGCGTCCGCCTGGGCTACGCCCGGACCATGATGGGCCGGCGGCGCTACCTGCCGGAGCTGAAGAGTCCGAAGGCGCCGATCCGCGAATTCGGCAAGCGGGCCGCGATGAACACGCCGGTGCAGGGCACCGCGGCGGACATCATCAAGCTGGCCATGGTGCGGACGGACAAAGCCCTGCGGGAGGCCGGGATGCAGAGCCGGCTGATTCTGCAGGTGCATGACGAACTGCTGCTCGAATGCCCGCCGGAGGAGGCGGACCGGGCAGCAGAGATTCTGCGTATGGCGATGGAAGGCGCCGCGGAACTGAAGGTTCCGCTGGTGGCGGAAGTGCACAGGGGACAGAACTGGGCGGAGGCGAAATAAGGATCAGTTGCCGCCCTCCCGGGCCCAATCAGGCACGGGAACAGGGGTTGCTTCCGCCTCCGGCGGCGCCAGCGTGGGCCGCCCCCGCACCGGGGCGGGCGTCATGGGCACCGGCGTCGGACCGGGGAAGACGGCCGGGGTGACCGCCGCGGGCTGCGGCGCGGACTTGTCCGCCACATAGGCCAGGCGGCAGGGATCCCAGAGGGTGCCGCTGCCGGAAATCACCTGGATTTTGGAGCAGTCCAGCCGCACCGCCAGGCGGAGGCCGACGGAGGAGTGCAGGTATTCGTTGCTCAGGTGGCCGATGTTCGTATCGCCTTTCTTGTGGGAATCCGTATAGCCGGAGCAGACCTGCATCCGCTTGCAGGTCAGTTCCTCATCGGTCAGGGGATTGCGCTTCAGGTTGGCGGCCCAGTAGGAGACCGTGCCGTAAACCTTGTCCTTCAGCAGCCGGTTGTTGACGTAATCTTCCTTTTCCAGGGCGTAGGGGGTGCCAAAAGCCCAGCGGGAGCGCACCTCAAAATAGCGCTGGTCGGTGAAGCCGTAGGCTTCCGTCATCAGCTGATAATCGCTCAGGGGGTACAGGCGGCCGAGATCGCCGGTATCCACCACGGCGGGGAGAACCGGATCGCTGCCCAGCAGGCGGCCGATCATCGTCTCATTCAGCCAGCGGTTCAGATCTGTTTCCGAATAGGTGGAAAGATTCGGATAGTTTTTATTTTTCGCGTCCGCGCCGGAAACCTCCACGGCCTGGTGCGCGTCGATCACATACGTGGTATAGAGCAGGGCCTCCCCGTCCTCGATGGCCAGCACCTGCCAGAGCACCGGATATTCCGTGCCGTCCGCCTCGTAGGGATAGGAGCCCATAATCACATACTGCCAGCCGCAGGCGGGATCGTACCCGCGCAGACCGCAGGCGTCCACCTCCGGGGTCACCGGCTCCTCGCCGGCGGAAAGGGCGGGAACGCACAGGGCCGCCAGCGCAAGACAAAGCAGGATGGAAAAGATGCGCCTGATTCTCAAAATTCACACCTCCAATGGCGGTATTATAGCAGAAAAGCAGCCTCATTACTACCGGTTTTATCCCTTCCGCGGCGGGACGATTGAGTTTTCCCGGCGGACATGATACAATAGGCCCGGTTTTTTTGACGAGACGAGAGGAGCGTGAAAGAAATGCTGGAATTCAAGTTTGACACACAGCTGCTGATCGAAGGGCATGACCTCGACGAGGATGCCATCAACGATTACATCACCCAGAACCTGAAGGGCGACTGCCTGCTGGCCGTGGGGGATGACGAACTGATCAAGATCCATTTCCACACCAACGAACCCTGGCAGCTGCTGGAATACGCCGCGAGCCTGGGCGAGATCTATGACGTCGTGGTGGAAAACATGGAGCGCCAGGAACAGGGACTGCAGGGGTAGTGCGGATCTGTCCAAATCTTTGATTTGGGAAACAGATCCCATGCTACAGCCGTCAATCGCTGCAAGCCGAAGGCGCGGCAGGGATTGGTAACGGCGATCGCAAGGCAATACAGGAGTTGTTAACTTTTGAGCAGACTGGGAGATTTGATCCGCACGGAGCGCGTGCGGCAGAAACTGACGCCGAAGCAGGTCGCGAAGAAATGCGGCGTGAGCGAGAGCTACCTGATGGCGGTGGAGGCCGGGACGCGGATCATCGCGGACGACCAGGCCCGGCGGATCCTGAAGGCCATCGGCCTGAAGCAGCAGACGGAAGCGGAATTCACGCTGGACGATATCGCCGCGACGGTGGACCTGGTGCAGGTACAGCCGAAGATGGCGGCCGCGGCGGCGAAAAAGCCGGAGAGGAAGGAAGCCGAGGTCGTCGCGACCTCCCTGGAGGAGGGCGTGGCCGGAAGCGTCTGGCTGGACGCGCTGGCCAGCGTGCTCAAGCGGGTGCCGGTGATGAACGCCGTGATGAAGCCCGTCAGCTACCGGCTCGTGCCGGTGGAAAACGGGCGCATCGAGGGCGCGAACCCGGAGAAGGTTTTCTTCTACCTCGCGCCGGACGACAGCATGCGCGGATTCCGGATCCACAAGGGCGACATCGTGCTGACCGTGCCGGCCAACAGCCCGGTGGACGGCGCGATTATGCTGCTGAATCACAACGAGCACCGGTACCTCCGGAAGATCAAGGTGCTGGACGACCATACGGTGCTGCTGCAGCACTACGACCGGGAATACGAGGCGGACACCGTGGCGATCAGCGATATCGGATTCATTTCCCGCTGCGTCCGGGTGACGTTCGAGCTTTGATTTTATTGGCGTCCGGAGAAATGATTACGGAAATGTTTCACGTGAAACAAAAGGGCGGGATTTCCCGCCCTTAAATCTTTTTGGCTTCCATATAGAACCGTTTTTCGTCGGCCTCGCCCATGGAGAACGTTTTCCGCGGCAGGACCCCCAGCTTCTTCACGTCGCTGAAGAAGCTGTTTTTGTCGATCTCCGGCAGGAGGAATCCGACGGCGCCGGGCCTGGACGCCAGCGCCCGCAGGGACTGCTCCCCGTGGATATAGTCGATCTCCGCTTCCGGATGGCGGGCGAGGAAATCGTCGAGGAACTTCTGGATCGTCTCACAAGGGATCGCGCCCTCGGGATTCCCGACGGTGACGGCGGTATCCCCGTCCGCGCACACGACGGTGAAGGCGTGGCCTTCCGCCGCGCAGAGCGTCATGCCGCGCCCGGCGGCGTACGCCTGCCAGTCCCGCAGCAGGGCGGCGGGATCCGTGCCGGTGACGACGCGGTGAATCGGCTCAAAGAGCAAGGCATTGTCGTGGATATTCACGATTTCGCACAGGGCATACCGGGCGGGATGATTCGCCTGTTCCGCCGGCGAAAGGCCCTGCTTCAGCTCCTCCCAGTACGCCTTGGCGGTGGCCAGGGAATGGTTCCCGTCGCCGACGGCGAGGAGCAGCGGATTCTCCCCGAGCTTTTTAAGCAGGGCGGAGAGGGCGTCGTCCACATGGCGCAGGTCCTCTTCCGCGTCCACGGCCCAGCCCTTCAGGTGGCCGCCGTTCATCATCAGGTCGAAATCATAAAGTTTGCGGAGGGAATCCTTCTTCGCCTGCAGGGGCTCGAGCACCGTCCGGCCGGGATCGTCGATCAGGATCATGATATGCGTCAGCTCCACCGGCGCGCCGCGGCGGATCACCAGCCGGGGAGGCAGGCGGGAGGCAATGGTCTGCTCCGTGGGCCGCACCAGCGGCAGGGAGCCTTTTTCAAAGGAGTACTGCTCCAGGTCCACCGCGCAGACGAGGCCCAGGCGGTTTCCCGCGGGCACGGTCCGCTCGCAGAGCACGAAGCCGGGATCCACGGCGGGGGCCAGCAGCCCCTCCCGCAGGTAGTCCGCCATGGCGGCGTGGATGCCGGGGATCAGCTGCTCGCTCTGCTTCAGGTTCACCTCCGGCAGGATCAGCCGGAGCGCGGAGGGCGCGCTGCCGACGATGTCATACGCCTTCCGCCAGTATTCCGGCTCGGAGGTGTACTGGTCGCAGGCGATGCAGGCCCAGGTCTCATGCGGAACCGAAGGGGCGGGCAGCAGGATGCGCGCGGGGCGGATACCGATGCGGTCAAAGGACATAAGCGGATTCCTCCTTGTTCTTTCAGGGATTGCAACCATCCTACCACAGGAGGCGCCGGGATACAACCGGCGCGCCGGGCAGGCGGATCAGAATTTAAAGACGATGCCGATGACGGCGGAAGCCGCGATAAAGATCGCGGGATGCCATTTCTTCAGCTTCTTGTGGCGCTGCGCCAGGAAGAGCACGACGCCCAGGACGATGGCCTTCCAGGCGAACAGATCGCCGAAGGCGTGAGAGGCCTCAAAGGCGGCGAGGTTCACGAGGGAAACCTTCGCGACGTTCAGCCCGGCGACGGAGATCATGGCGATGGAGGCGGGACGCAGGCCGTAGAGCGCGCCTTCCACCAGTTTGCTGGAGCGGAAGCGCGCCAGGAACCGGGCGACAATAAGGATGATGATCACCGAGGGAAGGGCCAGGGCCACCGTCGCAAGGATGCCGCCGGGCACGCCGGCGGTTTTGAATCCGGCGTAGGTGGACATGTTGATGCCGATGGCGCCGGGGGTGGATTCGGAAATGGCGATCATGTCCGCCACGTCCGCGGCGGTGAACCAGTCCGGATGGTTGGCGGCTATCTCATAGAGGAAGGGCAGGGTCGCCAGGCCGCCGCCGATGGAGAACAGGCCGGTCTTCGCGAACTCAAGCATCAGGTTCAGGAGGATATTCACGCGTCTCCCTCCTTCCGCCCGGCGGCGTTTTTCCTGTTTTTCCACAGGGAGGCCGCCAGTCCCGCGACGCCGGCCGAAATCACCAGCGCCACCGTCGGGATTTTCACCGGCAGGAACCAGGAACAGACGCTCAGCGCCAGGATGATGAGATACAGCGCGAAGGTGAACACATCCACCACCGAGGATTTCCACAGCCGGATCACGGCCTGGATGATCAGCACGCAGACGCACACGCGGATGCCCGCGAAGGCGTGCTGCACGATTTCGATGGAGGCGAAATTCTGCAGGAAGGCGGCGATGACCAGGATGATGGCGATGGGCCCGGTCAGGAAGCCGAGCATCGCGGCCAGGGCCCCGGCGACGCCTTTGCGCTTCTGGCCGATAAAGGTGGAAACGTTCAGGGCGATGAGTCCGGGGGTGCACTGGCCGATGGCGAAATAATCCCGCAGCTCGTCCATGGTGGTCCAGCCGCGCTTCGTCACCAGCTCGCGCTCGAGCAGGGGCAGCATCGCGTAGCCGCCGCCGAAATTGATAAACCCGATCTTCATATAGACCAGGTACAGATCCAGGAGATCCTTCATGGAACGCCATCCTTTCCGCCGCGTTCCGCGGTCCCCGCTATTGTAACAGAATCGGGGGCGAAAAAAAACTGTACAAATTTCCGGATTTATGGGAACATATAGGTACGAAATTTCGTCATTATGGATGAGAGACGAAAAAGGAGGAAGAAAGATGAAGAAGATGATCCGCAAACTGGCTGCGCTGGCGCTGGCCCTGGTCATGGTGCTGGGCTGCGCGGCCGCGTCCGCGACGACGGTGGACGTATCGCTGAAAGTGGACAGTGAAAACGCGAAAACCGCCCTGGGCAGCCTAGGCATGCCTGAGGAGCAGCAGGCCGGCCTGGACGCGGCTGCCAAACTGCTTTCCGCCCTGGGCGTCAAGGTGACCGCTCTGACGGACGGCGCGGAGATCGCGCTGAGCCTGAACGGGACCGAAGCGGTGAAGGCCGGCTTCGCCGCCGTGGAGGGCGGCGCGGCGGTCGTCAGCACCGTGATCCCCAGCTATATCCTGACCATTAAGGGCGAGACCCTGCAGAAGCTGCTGCAGCAGGCCCTGTCCAGCATTCCGGGCATCGGCGCCCTGATCGGCGGTCCCGCCGCTGCCGCCGGCGGAAGCATCGCGATGCCGGAAAACCTGAATACCTATATCCAGAATCTCGTCACGGCCGTGATGGGCGCGATGGTTCCCGGCACGCCGGAGCAGGGCGAATTCGTGTTTGAAAACGTCACCTTCGACACGAAGGCCCCGCTGGATATCGATATGCCGAAGATGCGCGAAAACCTGAAGAGCGCTTTTGACACGATGTTCGAGGATAAGGAAGTGCTCAGCCTGATCGGCACCTTCTCCGGCGCGGCGGGTGCAGAAGCTCCTTCCGCCGAGGCGCTCAGCAAGTCCGTCAGCGACGCGCTGGACAAGCTGCCGGATACGGTGAACACGGTTTACTACAGCAACACCGCGAAGCCCGGAGAGTTTTATCTGACCGGCGAAGCCGCCTTTGAAGGCAAGGAAGTTCCCGCCTGCACCTTCAACGTGCTGAACGCGGGCGGCGACGTGAAGATTACCCTCACGCTCCCCGAACAGCAGCTGGAGATCACCGCAGTGATCGTGCCCAACCGGGCGACCGTCAGATTCCAGGTGGGCGAAAAGCTCTATGTGATCCTCGACGGCACCGCGGAGATGGGCGAGGAGCAGATCTTCACCGTCAGCCTGTGCGTGAATTCCGAATCGCCCCTGTGCACGGCCGTCGTGAAGATCGGTCAGAACGGCGAGCGGACCCTGCCCGTCGAAAAGGAAGGGAAGACGGAGCTGACCATCGAGGATATGATGACCGGCGAACCCCTGCCCCAGGAATTCCAGACCGAACTGCAAAAGAGCCTCTTCCAGCTGATGTCGAACCCCGAGATCGCGGCGCTGATGACCTCCTTCACCACCACCACCGTGACGGTGGAAACCCCGGTGAACACGGACGGCGAGTAAAAAAAACCGGAACCGCTGCCACCCGCAGCCGGCCGGACGTATCAAGGAATGCAGGGGCGATTCCGCCCCTGCAGATATAAAACCAATGTAAAGGAGATAAGAAAAATGCGTAAACTGATTGCAATGCTGATGGCCCTGATGATGCTCTTCGGAATCGGCGCGGCCTGCGCGGAAGGCGAAAAGACCGGCGAGGAAACGCCCGCTGTGGGCGGTCCGGCGGTCGGCAGCTGGGCTGCCGCGGAAGTCACGGAAATCACCTCCGACGAGCTGGTGGTCTTTGACAAGGCTGTGGAAGGCCTCATGGGCGTGAAGTACGAGCCCGTGCTGCTGCTGGGCACCCAGGTTGTGGCCGGAACCAACTACGCCTTCCTGTGCAAGGGCACGGTGGTTTATCCGGACGCGCTGCCTTACTGGTACATCCTGTACGTCTATGAGGATCTGCAGGGCAACGTGGAGGTGCTGGATATCGAAAATCTCGAGCTGGCCGTTCCGTCCCTGACCAACGCGGCGGAATAATCCTGTATCCCGCATGAAAGAGAAGATCCCCGGCAGTCCGAACGGATTGCCGGGGATCGTTTTTTCCATTGCTTTTTCTATCGCTTGTCGCGGTCGATCTGCTCGAGGAAGATCAGGCCGATGAAGACATACAGCAGCGTGAAGCCGGCGAGGATTCCCCAGTTGAGCCAGACGTTGCCGGCGGTGAAGACGTACTCCTCCTTCTGCAGCTGGGAGGCGGTCAGCTGGCCGACGGTGTGGTTCACCTCATCGATGGTGAGCACCTTCTGCACGCGGGAGATCAGGCTTTCCGGATCCTTGTTGTTCATGGTGTTCAGGGCGGTGAGGAGCACGGAGGATTCCTGGCCGTTGTAGTCGGAAACGGTGCAGACCGCCTGGATGCCCCATTTGGTGATCGTGCCGTTGGACAGCGCCTGGCCGACGTTATCCAGCGGAATGATGAAGTTCGCGTAAACCAGCTGGACGATCAGCACGAAGGGCATGATCGTCATCGCGGTCATGGACGAGTGCACAATACAGGAGATCATCAGGCCCAGCATCGCGGAGCAGTAGGTGATCAGGAACATCGTGATGCCCAGGTCGAGGACGAAGCTGCCGGTGACCGCGCTGCCGGAGGGCATGTGCACGCCGAAGACCAGGAAGATGACGATGCAGATGATGACCTGGATGATACTGATCGCCGCCTGGTAAATCATGTGCGAGGCGAGGTACGATGAGATGTGCAGGCCGGCCCGGTGCTCGCGCTTGATGATGCCGCGCTCCTTGCAGACGACCTGGATCGAGTTGAACACGCCGTTCCACAGGCAGACGGAGGTGACCGCGAAGGCCGCGTAGGACGTGCCCTCCATATTGATGAACATCCGCTTGCCGATGACGTAGACGACGAGGTACGCGGTGATCGCCGAGAGGGGAATCACCGTCCAGTTGCCCTCGTTGATGAACATCCGCAGGTGCTTGCCGAGGAAGATCGGAATCTGCTCGGCCCGGCTCTTGTAGCGGACTTTGGCCAGCGCCTCGGACGCGATCTCGTCCGACGTTTTTGCGCCGGCTTCGCGGAAGGATTCCTGCTCCCGGTTCTCCTGCTCCTCCTGATAGGCCTTGTATTTCCCGATAAACTCGTCCGCCCGGCCCTCGCCGCCTTCGTTCACCGCGTTGATGCGCTTGACGACGTTTTCCAGCGTGTCCGCGCCGAAGAATTCCTTCGCTTCCGGAATGCTGCCGTAGAAGGCGAGCTGGCCGACCTGGTCCTCCGTGCTCTTGGCCAGCACGATCACCTTGTCAAACAGGTTGGCGACCCGGTCCGGCGCGTGGGTGATGACGAGCACCATCTTGCCCTGGCAGGCGATCAGGCGCAGGTTTTCCATCAGCTCGCGGGCCATGATGCCGTCGAGGCCGGAGTCCGGCTCGTCAAGGATGAACAGGTTCGGGCTGGCGATGAATTCCGTGCAGATGGAAAGGCGCTTCTTCTGGCCGCCGGAAAGCTTGGAGACGAGTGTGTCCTCGCGGCCGGAAAGGCCGAAGGTTTCCAGCGCGAGGCGGACCTTCCGCTTCTTTTCCTCCGGGGAAAGGTTGGAGGGCAGACGCAGATCCGCCGCGTTGCTGACGGTCATCAGCACGGTGTCCTCCTCGCGCATCAGATTGTCCTGCGGCACGAAGCCGATCCGGTGCTTGACCTGTTCATACTGCTGATAGTAGTCGATATTGCCCTCGGTAATCGTCGCCTTCGCCTTCTCGTAGCCGGTGACCGCGTTGACGAAGGTGCTCTTGCCGGCGCCGCTGCCGCCGAGGATCATGACCATGTTGCCCGGCTCGATGGAAAGGCGGATATCCTTCAGCAGCGTGTATTTCTTCATGGAATTGGTGACGGTCCGCTCGTCGATGGAGATGTTCAGGCCGCCCTCCACGGTGTGCATGCCGTAGAGCAGGCCGGAACCCTCGAAGACGAAGCGCGTGGAGCCGATCTGCAGGCAGTCGTCAAACTGCAGGGAAGCGGCTTTGCGCACGGGCGCGCCGTTGAGCAGGAGGCTGTCCACGCCGATGTCCTTCAGGGCCCAGCGGCTGTCCTCATATTCCAGGGTCATGGCCGCGGGGCTGCCGTCCGCGGCGTTTTCGATGGTCACGGTGTGGCGCCCGTCGTCCATGTTGATAAACTGCCAGTCCGTGGAGGCGGCGAATTCGCGGAGGAAGACCGCCGTCAGCATCCGGTCGTTGGACAGGCGGAGGACGGCGTTGTCCTGCAGCTCGCATTCCTCCCCGCAGGGCAGCAGTTTGCCGCCCACGAAGGTGAAGACGTTTTTGCTGAGGTTTCTGCAGAGCCATTTTCCGTCTTCATAGCGGATCTCCAGCTGTTCCGGATCCAGAAACGGATACATCAGCTGCAGGGTGGAGGTGGTGAAAACGTCCATTTCCTGCTGGCCTTTGATCAGCGCGCGGTCAAAAATCACGTACTGGCGGGGTTTTTCCCCGGCTTCGAAAAAGACCAGGCCGGCCGGAACGTCCGGCCGTACGGAAGTATTGATTTCGCTCACTTTGCTTCCTCCTCTTCAGTCTGCTGCGTATCTTCGGAAGTCAGGTTCCTGATTTTATCTACGGCTTTGTCCATGCCGCTGATGAGCCGCTTCAGGAACGCGTTGACCTCCTCGTCCTTTCCCAGGGAATCAAACTCCTGCCGGAGGGCTTCGTCCAGTTCCCTGCTGCCGTTGGTAATCTGCAGGAGCATGGCCCACAGGTGCTCGTTTTTCAGGATCTTCAGAATCGTGTCGCTGACTTCAGCGTTCAGATCCACCACGCGGAGCAGCTCCGTCAGGAGCTGGCCGGTGAAGCTTTCCCGGTCCATCTGCCGCTTTTCCGCCTCCCGGGAGAGGGCGCCGGGGGCTTCCTCCTCCGGGGCGGTCTGCTGCTTGCTGAACAGCCGGTCCAGCGTCTGCAGGGTGCCGGTGACGGTGTTTTCGTTGATCAGGTCCACCAGTTCAACCAGGTTCTGCATGTATTCCGGATCGTTTCCCAGGGCTTCGGCTTCTTCCTCAAGCTTTTTTCCGGCTTCGGATTCCCCGTATTCCCGGATCGATTCCGCGATGCGCCCGCTGCTGTCCCAGATTTTGTCCACGGCGCGCAGGTCCTCCTCCGAGAGGCCGAGCTCCGCCAGGATCTTCATCGTCACGGGCCGGTTTTCCACCATCCAGACAAGCACCTTGAAAATGACCTCGTGGACAATCAGGTGAAAGTCCTCGATCTGCATCAGTTCCCGGACGTCCTCCCGCGTCGTCAGCCGCACGAGCTCAAGCAGGAGGCTCCCGATCGAATCGTTGTTTTCCCCTTCACGGGTGACGACGGTCTGCTGAATCTCAGCGTCCGTCCGCCCGGCCGGATTCTCCGCGGCGGCCGCGGGCAGCATTCCGGCGGACAGGGTCACGGCCAGCAGCGCGGCGATGAAAGTCCGCATCCATTTCCTCATTGGAAAGTATTCCTCCCGGCGCGGTCCCGGGGGACCGCGGTAATCCACCCCATCATACCTTATCAGGCCGCAGAAAACAATCCGCAGTACCGGAAAAAAACGGGGGACGAAAAACTGCCGGGGCGGTGCCCCGGCAGGGAAGACTCCGGATATTACTTTCTGTTTTTGACCAGGTATTTGGTTTTGACCCAGCCGATGCGCTTGCCGTTAAAGCGGATGCGGCACCAGTTGACGCCCGCGGAGAGCACGGTCACCTTGGTTCCGCCCTCCAGCCGGTCCAGCAGGCGGGCCTTGACGGACGCGGAGCGGCGGATATTGACCGGGCCGATGCCGGACTTGATGTAGCGGGTTCCGGTGCCGATGGAGGCGCCGCTGCTGCCGCTGTCGCTGTCGCCGGAAGAGTAGGTGGACAGGTACTGCTTGTACATGTAGCCGACCTTGCCGTCGGGGGTGCGGACCCGGGCCCAGTATTTGCCGGAGCTCAGGATCTCCACTTTGGTTCCGTTCCTGTAACGGCCGAGGATCGCGCTGTCGCTGCTGGCCGCCTCCCGCAGATGCAGCACATCGTTGCTGATCACCACGCGGGCATACGTCTCCGCGAAAACAACTTCAGGCACCGCCGCCATCAGCAGCACGAGCGCCGCAAGACACGCAAATAAGCGCTTCATTTTCATGACTGGACACCTCCGGATATGAATTCTGTTTGTGCGCCCAGTTTAGGGTAAAGATACTTGTTTCGTCAAGGGCCGGAAGCGCATGCAACTGCCAGAATCTGGCATTTTCGGGCCAAAAACGAAAATTGTAAGAAAATAATAACAAAAGTGTAATGGTTCCCGCCTTTGCTGCGGGGCGGAACTGCCGCGGTTGAATCCTCCGGGCAGGTGGTATATAATAGCACATACTTTATTTTTTTCAGGGTATCCTGAGAGGGGGACTTTGTTTCATGGACAATATGGCTGTTTACAAAAAAACCATCGGCTTTTCCCTGCGCCGGCTGGTGTGGGACCTGCTGGCCATGGTCGTGCTGGCGGGCTGCGGCGTCGCCGGTTTCATGATTGCGGACAAGTCGACGAACAAGGGCCTGATCGGCCTGCTGGTCGGCGCGCTGGTCGCCATCGTGATCATCGTCGTGATGATGCGCTGGGTTTCCTACAAATATAAGGCCGGCCAGATCGCCATGATGACCCGCGGCGTGACGGAAGGCACCCTCCCGGACGACGTCATCGGCGAAGGCAAACGGGTCGTGAAGGAACGGTTCATGACGGTGGCCGCCTTCTTCGCGGTGACCGGCATCATCAAGGGCATCTTCAACGAGATCGGCCGGGCCATCACCCGCCTGGGCGAATCCATCGGGGGCGACACCGGCAACGCGGTGGGCAGCGCGATTTCCACCGTGATCAACACGATTGTGAGCTACCTGTGCGACTGCTGCCTGGGCTGGGTTTTCTACCGCAAGGACGTGAAATCCACGAAGGCGACCTGCGAGGGCGCGGTGCTGTTCTTCAAGCACGGAAAAACCTTCGCGAAGAATATGGCCCGCGTGTTCGTGTTCGCGATCGTCTCCCTGCTGCTGATCGGCGGAATCTTCTTCGGCATCGCGTTCCTGATCTTCCGGCAGTTCCCGGATCTGTTCAACAATCTGGCCGCGGAGATCGCCGAGGCCGCCACGCGCAACAGCTCGAAGATCCCGGATTTCCTGAAGGATCCGAACACCCTGATCATCGCCGTGGCCGTCCTGGTCGGCGTCATCATGTGGTCCATCATCCATTCCGTGTTCATCCGGCCCTACGTGCTCATCGGCGTGCTGCGGAACTACATCGCCTCCGGCATCAAGGACATCCCCTCGGAGGAATCCTTCGCCGCGCTGGACGCCAAGTCCAAGAAGTTTAAGAAGCTGCATTCGGAGCTCGCGTAAAGGCGGCTTCTCACAGCAAAAAGAAACAGGCCCGCATGGAGCCTGTTTCTTTTTGCATTTCCGGGAATCAGTCGATCTTCTGTCCCTTTTCCAGGGCCAGGGTCCGGGTGGTCACGTCGCAGACGGAGGCCGGTCCGAAGTACTGGATCGCGCCGGGATAGGTGAAACAGGTCTTCACGGCCCACTCGTCCCTGTGCGCCTCGAAGTACTTGAAGGGCGCGCCGTCGAGTTCCACCAGCGCCTTGCGGATCACGGGCTTGTCCTCGCCGTTGCGGCGTTCCATGTTCATCATCTTGGTGATGGGCATTCCGCCGGCCACCCACTCTTCCGCGGGGCGGGAGATGTTGGAAACCTTGGAAAGATAGCCGGTATAGCCGTACTGGATCAGCATGAAGGCGTTGTAGCCCAGGGAGTAGCAGTAGTCGGCGTCGAAGTTGGAGGGGAAAGCGCAGCGGCCTTCATAGCCGAAGAAGTGATGCTGCGTTCCGAACTTGCCCTTGTAGGTGCCGGCGGCCTTGCGCTTGGCCAGCTCCGCCTTCACCATTTCGGAGAAGAGCTTTTCGGACTCGATCAGGGAAACCTGCACGTTGCCGTGGGGATCGCGCTCGAGGAAGAGCT
>CAMJTZ010000013.1 GCA_946408865.1 uncultured Clostridia bacterium | reverse complement strand
GATCGCACTGAAAAGATCCTTCTTTTCGTTTCCAAGATTAACCTCTCCGACCTTCTGTTTGGCGTTGGATGCCAGATCGCTCGCCTTGCTGCCAATCGCCTCGATGCCTTTTTTCAGAAAACTTTTCAGATTTTCACCGATTTCAGACATGTTCTGTTCCTCCTTTTAAAAATCCCTTCCCGCTCCTTAAACGGGAAGGGATTGTACAGATGTTTTCACTTACAGGCTGCTCAGGATATTATCCGCAATCTGCGGCCCGGTCAGTCCGTATTCCTCAAGCAGGGCAGCCGGCTTTCCGCTCTGGCCAAACACGTCGTTGATACCGATCTTTTTGAAAGTTTCAACACCGTTGCCAATCATCAGCGGTGCCACCGTATCGCCGAGGCCGCCGATCACGGAATGTTCTTCCACCGTAAACACTTTTTTGCATTTTGCCGCATATTCACGGCAAAGCTGCTCATCAAAGGGCTTCAGCGTGTGGAAAGAAACCAGCGCAGCATTGATTCCCTTCTGTGCGAGGATTTCGGCTGCATCCATCGTATGCTCGAGCATGATGCCGCAGGTAAAAATAACGCAGTCCGATCCGTCCCTGATCACATTGCCCTTCCCGACAGTGAAAGGTCTCGGATCGTATACAGGCGTTGCCAGCCGCGCGGTCCGGATATAAACCGGTCCTTCAATTTTGGAAGCAGCTTCCACGCACTGATAACATTCATTAGCATCGGAAGGAACGAAAACAGTCATATTGGGGAGAACGCGCATCAGAGCCAGATCTTCGATCGCCTGATGGCTTCCGCCGTCTTCGCCCAGAGTGATGCCTGCATGACTGAATCCGAATTTTACATTGAATTTCGGATAACATACGCCGTTACGGATCTGATCATAACTCCGGCCGGCAAAAACCGCAAAGGTGGAACAGAAGGGAATCAGTCCCATCGTGGACATACCGGCAGCCATATCCACCATATTGGCCTCAGCAATGCCGCAGTCGTAGAACCGTTCCGGATAAGCCTTTTTAAATGCGTTGGTCATCGTGGCGGAAGCGAGGTCCGCGTCCAGGACGACGACTTTTTCATTGGTCTCTCCAAGCTTTACAAGGGCTTCACCATATGCGACACGTATAGCTTTCTTTTCCATTTTTTCAGCCCTCCAGTTCCTTCAGCGCCTCAGCGGCCTGTTCAGCGTTCGGAGCTTTTCCGTGCCAGCCGACCTGGCCTTCCATGTAGCTTACGCCCTTACCCTTCAGCGTGTTCAGCAGAATGTAGCGGGGCTTTCCGGGACAGGCCGGCGCTTTCAGTGCATCCAGCACCTGCTGCATATCGTTTCCGTCCGCAACTTCGATCACATCGTATCCGAAGGCAAGCGCCTTGGCCTTGATATCGCCCAGGCTCATGACTTCGTCGTTGGAGCCGTCGATCTGCAGGCCGTTATGATCCAGAATGACGGTCAGGTTGTCCAGTTTGTAGTGCGCAGCAGCCATGCTCGCTTCCCATACAAGGCCTTCCTGGCTTTCACCGTCACCGATCATCGTGTAAACATGACACTTGTTGCCGGTGTGCTTCGCGCCGAGTGCCATACCGACCGCAATGGAAATACCCTGGCCGAGGGAACCCGTGGAAGCGTCCACACCGGGACACTTTTTGATATCGGGATGGCCCTGCAGAATTCCGTGCAGCTGACGGAAACCATCAAACTCTTCCCTGCCGAAATAGCCGCGTTCGCAGAGCGTTCCGTACAAAGCAGGAGCGGCATGTCCCTTCGAGAGGACAAAACGGTCCCTGTTGGGATCCTTTTCTTTTTCAGGGCTTACGTTCATGACGTCAAAATACAGCGCTACCAGCGCGTCTGTGCAGGAAAGCGATCCACCGGGATGACCGGCGCCTGCTTTGGATGTCATGGTGATAATGTCCCGGCGAACCTGCCGGGCTTGTTCTTTCAAGGCCTGAATCTCCATTCCATTCCCTCCTGACTATATTTGTGCGTACTATAAAATTATAATGTTCCCGGCTGTTATTTGTCAACATGAATGCTCTGATTATTCATCATCCGTGCAAGAACTTCCTTCAATGCAATTTTGCCGTGAACATAAGTGAGTCCGCCCTGCATATAGGCTGTATAGGGCGGACGGATCGGCCCGTCCGCGCTCAGTTCAATACTGGCACCTGCAACAAAGGTCCCGGCTGCCATAACGACCGGATCATCATATCCCGGCATTTCCCATGGTTCAGGAGAGGACATGCTGTCCACAGGACTTGCGGCCTGCAGTCCCTGGCAGAAAGTAACCAATCTTTCAGGGGACATCATTTTAATGGCCTGTATAATATCAGCCCGTTTTTCCAGAGCCGGTGGCGTCGTCTCAAATCCGAGGTTTTCAAATACACGTGCTGTGAGCATCGCGGTCTTCAGCGCTTGCGACACAGTGTGGGGCGCCATGAAAAGTCCCTGGTAAAACGGTCTGTAGGAAGCCTCACAGGAACCGAGTTCGCGGCCCAGTCCGGGAGCGGTCAGGCGGCTGGCAATTCTTTCTATATCATCTTTTCTGCCGGCAACATATCCGCCGGTGGGAGCAATGCCGCCTCCGGGATTTTTGATAAGGCTTCCGACGCAAAGATCCGCACCGCAATCGGTGGGTTCCATGGGACAGACAAATTCTCCGTAACAGTTGTCAACCATCAGACGTATGCCGGGATGATTCCGGTGAATGAAGTCCGCGAGTTCTGTGAACTCCTCCGGCATCAGGCTGGGACGCCAGGAATAGCCGCGGCTTCGCTGGGCGATAATCAGGGACGTATTATCCCGGATCAGCTTTTCCACGGCTTCCGGATCGATCTTTCCGTTCCTCAGCTCAGCGCAGTCAAATGTGACATTCATCTCTTTCAGGCTTCCGGGCACTTCTTTCTTTCCGATCCCAATCACGCCAAGCAGCGTGTCATAGGGCATGCCGGTCGCGCTTATGATGTGCTCCCCCGGCCGTACCAGTCCGAACAGTGTCAGGCTCAGCGCCGCTGTTCCGCTGGCAATATGCGGACGCATCAGGGCAGCTTCCGTATGGAAAACACGCGCATATACCCTTTCCAGGGTGTCGCGTCCGATATCGTCGTATCCGTATCCGGTAGTTCCGGAAAAATGCCGGTAGCTGACCCCTTCCTCGCGGAATGCGTCCAGAATCTGCTTTGTTCTTTTTTCCTCATTGATATCGATTTCCCTGAACCGTTCCTGCAGATCATTCTCTGCCTCTGCGATCATCCGGTCGATTTCTTTCTCGTACATTGCTTCATTCCCCGGTTTCTGTAAAGTATTTCTGCAGTTCCTCCTGCGCTTCTCCGTCATCCGCACGGATATAACGGATTCCGTCCATCCGCTTCAGATAGGTCATCTGACGCTTTGCGTAATGTCTTGTGCCTTTCCGGATTTCATCTGCCGCCTTCTCCAGTGACCATTCTCCGCGAAGATAAGGAATCATTTCCTTGTATCCGATCGCCTGCATACTCTGCGCTCCCTCCGGAACGCCTTCCTTTATCAGCCGGTCTACCTCTTCGCTCAGCCCATCCCGGATCATCCGGTCGACCCGTCGGTTAATCCGGTCATAAAGCATACTCCGTTCCATACATGTGCTTGCAATCACCCACCGGAAACGGTCTTCCTTCTTATCCGTGCTGTTCTGTGCAGAGAAAGGAACGCCTGTGCTTTCGCTTACTTCAATGGCACGGATCCGCCGGCGCAGATCGTTCATCGGGAGCCTGTCTGCTGTCTGCGGATCTGCTCGTCTCAGCCGCTCGTCCAGTTCACGTCTTCCTTCCGGGCTTTCCGAAAGCTTCCATAATTCTTCCCGGAGCTTCTGATCAGCCGGACGGAATCCCATGCTCATTCCGCGAACCATTCCCTCCAGATACAGGCCGGTTCCTCCGACAAACAATACTTCCTTTCCCATCCGGTGGCGTTCTTCAGCTTTCCCAAGCGCGTCATCAATATATTGGGAAACACTGTACGTCGCATCCGGTTCACAGATATCAAGCATATGATGCGGCACAGACTGCTGCTCCGGCAGCGTTGGCTTTGCGGTTCCGATATCCATCCTGCGGTATATCTGCATGCTGTCCATGCAGATAATTTCCCATCCTTTTTCCTGTGCAAGCCGGAATGCCAGCTCACTTTTCCCGCTTCCCGTCGGTCCGGTCAGAACCCGGAAAATCATCTTTTCGTTCATTGATTATCCTTGAATTCGTTTGAATTTCCGGTCCAGTTCCCGGTGAGAAATGGATACAACCAACGGCCGTCCGTGCGGACAGGTGGGCGTCACTTTCTTTTCAATCATCTCATCCAGGATCCCCCGCAATTCATCATCAGTCAGTGCTTCTCCGCCTTTGATCGCATGCTTGCAGGCCGACTGCAGGATCCGGGCCCTCTTTTTTTCCATTGTCAGCGCATGGGCAGTCTCGATCTCTTCCAGAATCTCATGAACAAAAGATCCGGTTTCCGCTTCCCCCAGCACCACCGGAATGGTCCTGATTGCAGCATCGTGATCCCCGAATCGCTCAATCACAAGCCCGACCGATTCAAGCATCTCTCTGTTTTCCTCCAGCAGCGCCTGCTCTCTCGAGGAAACACTGACGACATACGGAACCAGCATCTCCTGGCCGATATGCTCTTCAGCCGATTCCTTCATCAGCCGGTCAAAAAGCAGCCTTTCATGCACGGCATGCTGGTCCACCAGCAGCAGCTGGTCCTCATATTCAACCAGGATAAACGTATTGAAAAGCGCTCCGAAAACCTTCATGGTTTTCCGTATCTCCGGCAGAATGGTATTCACCTGCTCCGCCTTTTCTTCCCGTACAGCCTTGAACGGTTCATGAAAAGCCGATTCGGGAACAGCCGGTTTTGAAGAGACAGGACTGCTCTCCGTCATTTCCGGCCGGACAAAGGGGACCATCCCTGTTTCCTTCATTTCCACCCGGCGCTTTTCCGGGGTCTCAATCTTTTCATAGGATAACGGCGGTATTTGGGCTGCAATGGATACTTCGGCGTCCTTCTGAACTGCATCCGGTTTCTTCAGCCCTTCTTTTACCTTCACCGGAGGCATGAACATTTCCGGATTCTTTTTCTGGTTTCCCAGGACCATGGGTACCGGGTTCTCAAAGGCGTCCTTCTCCTGCAGTGCTTCCAGCACAAGGCTCGTCACCGCTTCGCCAACTTCGCGTTCGTCCCGGAAACGAACCTCCAGTTTGTTCGGATGTACATTTACGTCCACCGCCTCGAAGGCAATCTGCAGATGCAGCGCACAAACCGGAAATTTTCCGATCATTACTCTTTCCCGGCAGGCAACCTCCACCGCGCCGGACAATACAGGACTGTGCATCATCCGGTGATTAATAAAGAAATACTCCTGTCCCCGGTTTCCCCGTGCATTCTCCCCGATGCCTACAAAGCCCTTCAGGATAATCCCGCCTGCATGACCGTTGACTTTTCGCATATTTTTCACCGCTTTTGTCCCGAAAACCGTAAGCATCGCGGATTCCATCTGTCCGTCCCCGGGACTGTGCAGCATGGTTTTCCCCTCATTGATATAGCGGAAACTGACATCCGGCCTGCTCAGAATAAACTGCTCCATCAGATCGTTTACAGCTGTGGCTTCCGCGCCTGCCTTCTTCATGAATCCTTTCCGGACAGGCGTGTTGAAAAACAGGTCCGTCACAACAATGGTTGTGCCTGTTGTGCATGCGGCTTCTTCAATCTTCTGGATTTTTCCGCCTTCATTCGTCACCTTCAGCCCTGTTTCCCTCCCGGCAGTCCGCGTGGTCATCACGACATGGGAAACTGCAGATATACTGGCCAGCGCTTCTCCCCGGAACCCGAGCGTCTGTATGGAAAACAGATCCGGTTCCCTGGATATCTTGCTTGTGGCATGACGCTCAAAAGCCATTTTCAGGTCGCTCTCGTCGATGCCGCTTCCGTTGTCCGTCACCCGGATATAGGCCAGGCCGCCTTCCCGGATTTCCGCAGTAACCGCGCTTGCACCGGCATCCAGGCTGTTTTCAATCAGCTCCTTGATCGCGTTTACAGGACGTTCCACAACTTCGCCGGCTGCAATTTTCCCGATCATGCTGTCGCTCAGCATTCTGATTTTGCCCATTTTTCGCCGTCTCTCCCTTTATTTCTTACTCATACTTTCTTCGCTTTTTCCCGAAGCAGGAAAAGGCGGTTCATCGCATCAATGGGCGTCAGTGCCATTACATCCATCTCCTGCAGTTCCTGAATAATCTCCATCTTTCTGTATTCGAACAGATCCTGCTGTTCATTCATCCGGTTTCCGCCTGTTTCACCCAGGATATTCTGTCCGATGGTGTTCTGGTTGATATCACTGACTTCCAGCCGTGCCTGAATCTCATGCGCCCGCATAATGACCGGATGCGGTATACCTGCCAGCCGCGCAACATGCACGCCGAAACTCTTGTCCGCTCCTCCCCGGGTGATTTTTCGCATGAACAGAACATCTTCTCCGTGTTCCTTTACAGAGATACAGTAGTTCTTAATTCCTTCCAGATGGCCTTCCAGTTCGCTCAGTTCATGGTAATGCGTTGCAAACAGCGTTTTTGCCCCGATTTTTGATTTGTCGCAAATATATTCCACCACAGCCCACGCGATGCTCAGCCCGTCAAATGTACTTGTGCCGCGGCCTATTTCATCAAGAATAATCAGGCTGTCTTTTGTCGCGTTCCGCAGTATATAGGCTGTTTCACTCATCTCCACCATAAAGGTGCTCTGCCCGCTGGCAAGGTCATCGCTTGCTCCGACCCGGGTAAAGATCTGGTCGCATACCGGAAGATGCGCTTCCTCAGCTGGTACAAAGCTGCCGATCTGGGCCATCAGGCAGATCAGGGCAACCTGCCGCATATAGGTGCTTTTTCCCGCCATATTGGGTCCGGTAATAATCATCATGCGGTTTTCGTCTTCGTCCAGAAGCGTGTCGTTCGGAACAAACGTGTTTCCGCTGAGGCTCTGCTCCACCACCGGATGACGTCCTTCCGTAATGCTCAGCGTTCCGTCTGTCACCATTTCCGGCCGTACATACCGGTTTTCCGCAGCGGTTCTGCTCAGGCTCTGGTATACATCCAGTTTTTTGACAGCCAGCGCCGTTTTCTGGATTCGGGTAATCTCCGCGGTAATACGATCCCGCACATCATTGAAGATCTGCAGTTCCAGCCGTACGCTCTGTTCCTGCGCTCCGATAATTTTCTGTTCTATTTCCTTCAGTTCGGGCGTCATATAGCGCTCCGCGTTCGTCAGTGTCTGTTTGCGGATGTACCGTTCCGGAACCTGGCTGAGGAAACTCTTTGTTACTTCAATGTAATAGCCGAAAACTTTATTGTACTGAACCCGCAGGTTCCGGATCCCTGTGGATTCCCTCTCGCGTGCTTCCAGTTCCAGAATCCACTGCTTCCCGTTCTTCTGCGCCTCACGGTATTCATCAAGCGTCGTGGAATATCCGTCCCGGATAATTCCGCCTTCGGTCATCTGGATCGGCGCGTCCGGATGAATTGCCGCATCCAGCAAAGCCGTCAGGTCTTCCATCGGATCCAGTTCTTCCCGGATCGCCGCAAGCTCTGCACTCTTCATATCGGAAAGAATGTTCCGGATTCCCGGAATCCGTCGGAAACTTGCGCACAGAGCCAGGCAGTCTCTTGCATTCAGGTTTCGGTAGCTGACTTTGCTCAAAAGCCGTTCAAGGTCATATACGCCTTCCAGCTCTTCCGCCAGCGTGATTCCTGTTATCCGGTTGTTTTTGAGTTCTTCCACAGCATCCAGGCGGCGGTTAATCTCCTCACGGTCTTTCAGGGGCTGTTCCACCCAGCTGCGCAGCAGCCGTCCGCCCATAGCTGTTTTGGTCTTATCGAGCAGGTTCAGCAGCGTACCCTTTTTCCCTTTTCCCCGCAGACTTTCTGTAAGTTCCAGATTCCGCCTCGTATTCGGATCCAGCAGCATCGTCCCGCCGCTCTTCGCAAAGCGGATCGTCGTGATATGTTCGAGGCTGTTTTTCTGTGTTTCACCCAGGTATTTCATCAGTGCGCCGGCTGCCCGCGCCGCGTACGGATGATCCTCCAGCCCCATACCTGCCAGATGCGGAAGGTGAAAGTGACTGCAGAGGGTTTCCGTGGCATTGTGCAGCCGGAACCAGTTGACATTCTGCACACTCTGCGCAATCTCCGGCAGTTCCCCCGCGAAACGTTTCATCTCGGAGAGGTCATTGCAAATGATCTCTGTCGGCCCTGTCCGCAGGATTTCCGCACGCAGCGTCGCCGCCTCCGGTTCCGCCACCTCAAATTCCCCGGTGGAAACGTCCGCCGCCGCTATGCCGATATGGTTTCCGTCCGTCAGAATGCTCATCAGGTAATTGTTTGTCTTTTCATCCAGCATGGAAGGATCCGTCACCGTTCCTGCTGTAATCACCCGTATGACATCCCGTTTTACGAGTCCTTTCGCCAATGCCGGATCTTCCATCTGTTCGCAGATTGCCACCTTGTATCCCCGGCCGATCAGCTTTTCGATATAAGTGTTCACACTGTGAAACGGAACGCCGCACATAGGCGCCCGCTCCTCCAGCCCGCAGTCCTTTCCCGTCAGTGTCAGCTCCAGTTCCCGGCTCGCAGTCTTTGCATCCTCGAAGAAAAGTTCATAAAAATCACCCAGCCGGAAAAGCAGAAGACAGTCGGGATATGCCTCGTGTATTGTCATGTACTGCTGCATCATAGGGGATAGTGCCATTGTTCTTTAGATCCTTTCTCCAACCAGCGTATTGTTTTTGAGCCCGGTCACCCGGCACCGCAGAATCTCACCGATATCACGGACCGTTCCCGGCACTGTAATGGAAATCCCGTGCCGACCTTTTCCGGATACGCTCTCGGCGCTTCTCCGGCTGAGCCCTTCTGCCAGCACTTCTTCCTCCGCCCCGATAAACCGCAGCATGGTTTCCTGCTGCAGTTTCTCCTGCAGAGCGATCAGTTTCTGTATCCTTTCCGTCGCAACTTCGGGTGCAATCTGTTCTTTCATTTCCGCAGCCCGCGTCCCGACTCTCGGAGAATAGACGAATGTGAAGGCACTGTCGTAACGCACTTCTTCCACCAGCGACAGCGTTTCAATGAAATCCTCTTCTGACTCTCCGGGAAAAGCGACGATGATATCGGTACTCAGTCCGATACCCGGCACTGCTTCGCGGAGTTTCTTTACCCGGTCCAGATACTGTGCCCGCGTATAGTGACGGTTCATCTGTTCGAGGATCCGGTCGCTTCCGCTCTGTACCGGCAGATGAAACTGCGGCAGGATATGCCGGCTTCCGCCCATGGTACCGATCAGTTCCTCGCTTAAATCTTTGGGATGGCTTGTCATAAACCTGATCCGCTCAATTCCGGTCCCGTCCAGAGTTTTCAGCAGCTCCGCAAAGCTCATCCGGCTTTCCAGATCCCTGCCGTAACTGTTCACGTTCTGCCCGAGCAGCATAATTTCCTTAACGCCGCTGTCACGCAGTTCCTCCGCCTCCCGGAGAATGGCTTCCGGCTCCCGGCTCCGTTCACGTCCGCGCACGTACGGAACAATGCAGTAGCTGCAGTAATTGTTGCATCCATACATGATCGTGATATAGGCCGATTCCTTCCGGGCCCTGGCAACAGGAAGCCCTTCCGGGATAACGTCGCGGTCTTCGACCACAACAACGCTCCGGTCCGTATTCAGCGTTCTGTACATCAGTTCGGGAAAACGATGAAGGTTGGAAGTTCCGAAAGCAAGATTGATAAACCTGTACTGTTTCAGGATCTTTTCCGCCATCCCGGGTTCCTGAATCATGCATCCGCATACGGCAATAATCATTCCGGGATTGTTCTTCCGTACTTCCTTCAGCCATGTCACATTTCCCAGCGCACGCCGTTCCGCGTTTTCCCGCACGCAGCATGTGTTGAAAATAACAAAGTCTGCCTGGTCCCGTTCTTTTGCCTCTTCAATTCCCATTGCCTGCAGCATCCCCGCCAGTTTTTCGCTGTCATGGGCATTCATCTGGCATCCGTATGTAACCACATAATAGCTTTTCGGCTTCTGCGGCATATCCCGGACTTCTTCAACAAACGCCTCCTGGCGTTTCATCTCTTTTGAAGAAACCATGATTTCTTCTCTCTTCATTTTCTTCTTATCCGCCTGTCCTTTTTCGTGTCATTTCCATGATTCCGAGCCTTGTCCAGCCATGAATCACGGTCTTTCGCCGATCCCGTTTCATCACTTCCGCGAGTTTTTCCGCGACTTTCTGCCGATCTGCTTCCTCTTTCATATCGATAAAATCGATCATGATGATCCCGGCCAGATTCCGCAGCCGGATCTGGGCAGCGATCGTTTCACAGGCGGCCAGATTGATTTCAGTATAAGATGCCTCCGGCTTCCCTTTTATCCCGGAAGAAGCAGAGTTCACATCGATAACCGTCATTGCCTCACATCGGTCGATCACAATATTCCCGCCGTTTGGAATCCGGACCATCCGGCTTTCCGACTCCCGGAGCTGCCTTTGCATCTCCGCGCTCAGCGCTTCCGTCTCTTTTCTTCCCTGAATCCCCATTGATTCATAGTCACGGATCATCTGCTTCACCGGATCCTGATGGAACAGCACTTCGCCCGCTTTGAATCCTGTCCGGATCTGTTCACGGATCCGCTGCCATTCTTCTGCCAGGCTGCGGACTTCCTCCGCGATCTCCTCTGTGCCGGCCTCCCGGGCTGCCGTTCGCAGAACAAGGCCGGTTTCTCCGTCAGCTATTTCCTCGCCGGTTTCGCGAAGCCTCTTCCGTTCTTCCTCGTCTGTGATCCGGCTGCTGATGCCGATATGCCTGTTCAGCGGCATGAGCAGCACCGTTCTCCCGGCAAGTGTCAGGTCCCTCGTCAGGAAAGCGCCCTTGTTTCCGGTCTCTTCTTTCCGGATCTGTACGGGAATAAACACCCCTGATTTCAGCTTTTCCCCTTCAAAGGACCGGCTCATCTCATCCAGAGGAAGAAAACCGTCCTTTTTTCTTCCGATGTTTACAAAAGCACACCCGATTCCAGGCATCAGCCGTTCCACTCTGCCGCCAACGATATCTCCATATTGCTGTGAAGCGTCTTCCTGTATGTATTCCGTCAGCAGCCCGTTTTCCACACAGCAGCAGAATCCAGGCCCTGTGATAAGCATCCGTTCCATCATCTTTACAGTTTCTCCAGCGCCACCAGCGTACCGTCGTCCTGCGCTCCGTACAGTCCTTCCCGCGTCACAAGCACGCGTACCTCATCCTCTGTCCCGGCTTCCCGGGCCAGCGCCTGTATAAGCATCTGCGGCTTGCAGCTTTCCCGTTCCGTCAGTGTAAGCATTGCCCGCAAATGCCACTTTCCGTCATTTTTCTCCGCCCGCAGAGCGTGAATCAGCGGTTTGATATCGCATTCAGTCATCTTCGTCTTCGTTTTCCGCATGGCCATGATTTCATCCCGCTCCATCATTTTCTCCACGGCAGCGGCCAGTTTCTCCCCCTGCGCGTCATCCCGGATCATCAGATCATATTCCGCTGCGGCAACCATCCCCATCAGGCTCGGATGTTTGTTGTCCACAGCCCGCGCTTCCCGGATCTGCATCTCAGGAGGCATCGCCTGGTTCATTTTTTTAACGAACACTTCCGCGTCCACATCTTCAGCCATCGTCACATCCATGATTTCGCGTTTCCCGCATGCTCCGGTACTCAGCGCCGAAGCGAATGTAATGAGAATATGCGGGTTAAACCCCTGGCTGTATGCCACAGGGAGACCGCTCCGCCGCAGCCCGCGCTGCACGCTCCGCTGTATATCGAGGTGACCAATGTGCCGGATCCGTTCGCCTTTCTCAAACACCGCCAGCATTCGCATATCCGCACACACCTTTCCATTTCTGCAGTCCGCATCCGTTGCATCCTTTCCTGCAGTCTTTGGTTGTCTCCGCCCGCAGGGCTTTTTCCCTTTCCCGCCAAAGGAATGATTTGGAAATCCCGCTGTCGATATGGTCCCAGGGGAAGATTTCATCCTTTTCCCTCTCCCGGTTTGCATAGAACGCGGGATCCAGTCCGCACTCCCTGAAGGCTTCCATCCATTTGTCGAACCGGAATGTTTCGTTCCATCCGTCCAGAATGCAGCCTTTTTCATACGCCTTCCGCAGCACTTTTCCGATCCGGCGGTCTCCGCGTGCAAAGCATGCCTCAAGGAAACTGACATACGGTTCGTGCCAGTTGAACGTCACTCCCT
This sequence comes from uncultured Clostridia bacterium, assembly GCA_946408865.1. The sequence continues at coordinate 10,611 of CAMJTZ010000013.1, read as the reverse complement.
TGATATTCAGCACTTTCTTCAGATGTTCCGTCTTGGCGAACACCGTCTCAATCGTGTCCTGTCCGGCCCACTGGAAAGGGGTAAAAGGCTTCGGCACAAAGATGCTGACGCTGACCGTCACGCGCAGTCCGCGGGCGCGCTGTTCCTTGGGAACAGCGAAGTATTCGCCGACCACTTTCCGCGCAAGGTCCGCAATTCCATCCAGATCCGCTTCCGTTTCCGTCGGCAGTCCGTCCATAAAGTACAGCTTCACGCTGTTCCATCCCCCGCTGAAAGCGTCCCGTACTTTCTCCAGCAGGTCTTCCTCGGTAACCCCCTTGTTGATGACATCCCGCATTCGCTGGGTACCGGCTTCCGGGGCGAAAGTCAGACTGGTTTTCCGGACCTGCTGGGTTTCCTCCAGGCTTTCTTTCAGAACGCTGTCGATTCGCAGGCTGGGCAGACTGATGGATACGCGTTTCTCCTTCATGTTTCGCATCAGTGTCCGGATCAGTTCCGGCAGGCAGCTGTAGTCGCCGCTGCTCAGGCTGCTCAGGCTGATCTCTTCATATCCTGTCGCCTCCTGCAGTTTTTCTGCCAGCTCTGTCAGCTTTTCAAGACTCCTCTCGCGTACCGGCCGGTACAGCATACCTGCCTGGCAAAACCGGCATCCGCGGGTGCATCCGCGCATGATCTCCAGCATGATCCTGTCGAAAATCACTTCTGTATATGGCACAGGGATCTCTTCCGGATAATAGGTGCTGTTCAGGTCAACAACCACGCGTTTTTTCACGCTAAGAGGTGCTTCCGGACAGTTCGGCGTTACCGCACGGATCCGCCCGTCCTCTTCATAGGTCACGTCATACAGCGAAGGCACATAAACGCCTTCCAGCTTTGCGAGTTCCCGCAGGAGTCTTTCCCGTGTCCATCCTTCCGTCTTTCGCCGGAGGATTACACGGTTCAGTTCTGTCATCACGTCCTCGCCGTCACCGATCATGAATGCATCGATAAAAGGTGCAAGCGGTTCCGGATTGAACGCGCATGGCCCGCCCGCCACAACAACGGGATCCTGCTCGCCGCGCTCACTCCCCTCCAGCGGAACGCCGCCCATTTCCATCATGGCCAGAATATTGCTGTAGCTCATTTCGTACTGCAGCGTAAATCCGATGACATCGAACCCGTTCAGCGGCCGCCGGCTTTCCATGGAAAGCAGCGGAATCTCTTCCTTCTGCATGATTTCGATCATGTCAGTCCACGGCATAAAAAAGCGTTCACAGAGGCTCCAGCTTTCACGGTTTATCAGTCCGTACAGGATCTTAAGGCCTAGATGGCTCATGCCGACTTCATACGTGTCCGGAAAACAGAATCCAAAGTGCAGCGGCGTTGCATCCCATTCTTTGACAGTCGTGTTCATTTCTCCGCCGGTATAGCGGGGAGCCTTCTGCACTTTTTCCAGGGCCATCTCAAATTTCTCGCGGTAATCCATGATTTCCTCACTTTACAGGCGTCCAGTATTTCTGCTGATAGTAATCTGTAATGCAATAGGTCAGCTTGCATTTGTCCGGATTCTTCACATATGCATATCCGATCGTCGTTTTGTCTCCCAGCACAAAAGGATCGCCAAGCCTGTAGCTGTCCTGGTAGTTTCCGTTGTAGTCGACATAGTCGCATACGATCTGGATCTTGTCTCCCTTGCCGATACCGATCAGGTTCTTTGCCTTCGCTTCCGTTTCTCCGCCTGTATAGACCGGCTCCGCGCCTGCGATATATCCATCCGGGTTTTCCGCGTCAAAGACGAGAATCAGGTTTGCGCGAATATCGTTTACGATCGCCGGAACATATCCGACTTCAGCGTAGCAGTCACTCTGTTCAATCAGAGCAATTCTGTAGTAAGGAACTTCCTGCAGATCAATGGAAAGCCATGTTCCGTCAAATTCGTAGATCAGGTCATTTCCTTCAGTTGCAATACCGGGATCAAAGCCCATGTTGATATAGCCCTTGCCGTCGTCGAAAAACAGGTTCTTCTGGATGTCAATGATGTTTGCGACCTGTTCATCGGTGAAGGTGATCCTGTCGTTCCGCCACTCCAGACTGCCCGGATCAAAATGGTTTTCCTGAATATAGGATGCAGCCTTTTTTGCAGTCATGCTGCAGCCGATCAGCAGATCCAGAATACTGCCTGTGCTGCCGGAAGAGGATCCGCTGCCATAATAGCCGCCCAGCAGGTTTTCCAGTCCGCCGCTGCTGTATGTATTGCTGATGCTCCCATAGGAATTTCCGCCGCCCATCAGGCTTTCCATCAGCCCGCTCATGGCGTTGCCGCTGTTATAGGACTGGGGTGTGCTGCCGCCGCTCAGCTGCCCGCTGACTTCCAGGCTCGCGAATTCCTGGATGCACCGGGTGTATTCTTCGTCCATTCCGATGGCTTTGTATGTGGATACCATCTGACCGACTTTGGAAGTTTTCTTGTATGGGAAATAGATGCTCAGGCCATAGGCGTTGCTGATACCGCCGCCGGTACGATTGTATTTGATGGCGCCTTCGAGCGCGCCGGCAAGCTGAGATCCTTCATCTGTACCAAGGTTTCTGGCAAAATGAATCAGGTCAATCTGATCAATCTTGCTGCTCTGGGCAAATTCACGGGTCTTGCTTCTCGCGCTGGAAACCTTCTTGTACTGGTTGTTCTGAATGAGCCCGTTTGTTTCGACGCTGAAATCCTTCAGTTCTGCGGGGACCGTTGCGGAGAGTTCCGCCAGATCCACAACACTCAGCGTCGTCGCCTGTCCGCGCGCCATCCGGTTGCTGACTTCAACGAAGTCATCCACAATTGTTTTGCCGATCTGAATTGTGCTCATGCTGGAATTGGCGCTGAGCTTATTGAGCCAGTTGGTATAGTACCAGCCGGTACCGGGTTCCGTTTCCTCACTGGCAATCATATAATCAGCGTACTGGCCCAGCATCAGACCGTTCTCTACCGTTGCCATCAGGCAGGTGTCGAATCCGATGAAATCAAACTTCACGCCGGCGCTCTTCAGCGCTTCGTTGATTCCGGCCAGCGTCATCGTCTGGCCGTGGCCGTAACGTTCATCATATCCGTAGCCGCTTACGCTTCCGCCGCCATGATCCCAGAAAATGAGAACCATCCGGTTTGCCGGATACTTTGCGCTTCCGTATCGGATGAAAGAGACCAGTGTGGAAGGACTGGTCATGCTGGCGTTTCCGTCGTTTTCTACCAGGCGCGTCAGGTTCCCGTTTTCAATCTTGTAAATCTGATTGACACTGCCGCTCACTACATTGTTTCTCCATCTTCTGGCGCCGCCGGTATAAACAAGCAGATTGATACTGTCACTCAGGTTTGCGTTTACCATTTCCTTCAGGTCACTGGTGGCCATACCGTTCTGGCTTTCCAGATCAGCGCCGCACATGTAAACCATAACGGTGACACTATCTTTCTTCCCGCCCCTGATGGTTGTGTATTTTTCACGCGCCTTGCTGCTGACAGTTGTATCCGCGTCCGGCGTATTGTTGTCCATGCCGGTCGTGAAATACTGGCTGCTGCCGGAAGGAGTCACGGTCCCGCTGCCGCCGGTCAGTCCGCTGAGCATCCCGCTGAAATCATAGGAAGAATTTCCGCTGCTTCCGAGGAAACTGTTCAGCAAATTCATGATTCCGCTTCCGGAACTGCTGCTCTGCGTCTGCGTCTGAGGCTGTGTCTGTGCAGCCGGAGCAGAGATGTTCGTGTTCAGCGAATTGCCGCTGTTGTTCCCGCCGAACAGGTTCCTTCCCAGGAAGAAGAGGCCCACAAACACGATCACGATCAGGATCATCTTTCCGCCTCCGCCGCCCATGGAGGATCCGGTGCGCTGTCCTTGTCCGGAGTTCTGGGCGCTCTGGGACGGACGGGTATATGCCGGGCGCTGCGCCGACTGCTGAGGCCGCTGCGCCTGTCCGAACGGATCAGACTGCGGTCTGTTCTGACCGAACATATTCTGCCCGGCCTGTCCGCTGCTTTGTCCGAATACACCCGGCTGTGGCCGGCTCTGCTGAGGACGCTGGGCATTTTGCCCGGGCGTAGCCGAAGGGCGCTGGCTGCTTTGCCCGAACGGGCTCTGCACAGGGCGCTGCGTTGTAAAACCGGAAGGTTTCCGGAATGCGCTCTGCGGCGCCTGCTGGCTGCTGTCGCCAACAGGGCCGGTGCCCAAGCCTTCGCCTTTTTTCTCAATGCCTTTTCCGGTACCGACAATTGTCTTCCTTCTCGCGTTCGGTTTGTTCTGGCCGTCCATCATGCTCGCTCCTTTTCCCGTTTCTTATGGAATCCCGCGTCAGATCATCTGAACCGGTTCAAACCCTTTGGCTTTCACGGCTTCCTTCAGCACAGCATCAGCAACCTCCTGCGACAGTACGATCCGCGCCGTCTTCGCTTCCAGGTCCACTTCAGCCTCCGTCACGCCGGGTACCGCCTTCAGTGCTTTCTCCACGCTGGCCTTGCAGTGCATGCATTTCATTCCTTCGATGACCATTTTCTTTTCCATCATGAATCCCTGCCTTTCATTTTTTATGTCGTCAGTATTTCTTCGTCACCCGGATGTGTTTCTTCCGGCTCATTTTCATTTTCGGGCAGCGGGGGCAGATCCTCCAGCCCCTGTATGCCGAAATGGCTCAGGAATTTGTCGGTCGTCCGGTACAGAATCGGACGTCCGATCGTATCCTTCCGTCCCGCTTCCTCGATCATGCCTTTCAGGATCAGGCTCTGCAGGCTGTAATCGCATTTTACGCCGCGTACCTGCTCCACTTCAGCACGGGTTACAGGTTGTTTGTAGGCTACAACAGCCAGTGTTTCCATCGCCGCCTGGCTCAGGCTTTGCTGCTGTACCGGCTGAAGCAGACGTATAACATCTTCCGAATACAACGGCCGTGTCGCCAGCTGCACATTGCCCCCGAACCGTTTCAGCAGAAACCCCCTCTGCTCATAGTCGTATTCGTCCTTCATTCTGTTCAGGACGGCTGAAAGTTCCTTTTCGCTGATCTGGAGCGCCCGGGCCAGATCTTTCACGGATACTGCTTCTCCGGCGACGAAGAGGATTGCTTCAATACGGCCCTTGATGTTTCCTTCCCGGTTTTTTTCCTGCTCGCTCATGTTCCGGCATCCTCTCCGGCAACGGTTGTCAGATCCGTTTCCTTTTTCGGTTTATATTTCCCGTAAACCAGTTCTATTTCTCCGTATATCGATTTCTGCCGGACGTGCATCTGCCCGAGCTTCAGCAGTTCCAGCACAGCCAGGAAATAGGTGACAACGGCTTCTTTTGTCGGAGCGTCCCTGAAAGCATCCTCGAATTTCATGCGCTTTTTCTTTTTCACGCTCTGCAGCAGGCTGAGCATGCATTCCTGCACAGTGTGCACGTCCCTGCGGATATTTCTGGGCGCGTAGTGATTGCTTTCCGGATTGTCATCCAGCATCGGCTTCCGGTTCCAGATCCGGATAAACGCTTCCGTCAGTCCTTCCAGGGTGAGTCCGGTCAGTTCAAATTCCTGCGGCGGAAGCGGGTACTCTTCCGGAAGCTTGGTAAATACGTGTTTTGCCGCTTCCTCGAAGCTTTTCATGTTCTCCGCCGTTTCCTTGAATTGTTTGTATTCTTCCAGGCGGCGGATCAGTTCCGTTTCCGGATCCTCTTCCGGCGGTTCTTCCGGTTTCGGAAGCATCGCCCGGCTTTTGATCTCCAGCAGCGTCGCCGCTACAACAAGGAAATCGCTGCTCTCGTCCATATTCAGATCCGGGGCGTTCCGGACGATCTCCAGGTACTGGTCCGTAATCTCGCTTACGAAGATGTCCCGGATGTCGATCTGCGCCTTTCCAATCAGCGTCAGCAGCAGATCCAGAGGCCCGTCAAAATCCTTCAGTTTAAATTCCCGTGTCAGCATATTTACCTACTTCATTCAGATAATTTGCGCAGCAATATTGCTGAAGAATCCGAAAACAGCTCCGTTGACGGTGCTGAGGAAATTGCTGAGTATGCCGCTCATGCAGATGACAAGAAATCCGATCTGGATTATGTTCATCGTGCTGCGTTCCATAGCCAGTCTTCCCTTGAATACGAACATATCCAGAAAACGATATCCGTCCAGCGGCGGCACAGGAATCAGGTTAAAAATGGCGAGACCCAGATTCATCTGCGCCAGCATCAGGAACAGGCGCTGCACGTACAGGAGCCATTCGTATCCCGCTCTGACATTCGGTGAAACAATATCAAACACACCGCCGTAAACCGAATTCGGAAATATCATATGATAAATATCCAGCAGGTTGTTCTGCAGGCCGTTTTTCCTTGCATATTCAAGCAGACCCGGTTCATACATGATCCTGCACAGGATTGCGGATATAATCAGGCTGAGCAGGAACAGCAGCAGGTTCGTAAGAATTCCGGCAAGGGAAACCATAATGTAATCCCTTCTGAATCGCCTGAAATTCCGGGGATTGACCGGAACCGGTTTGGCCCATCCGACATGCAGGAACAGCATACAGATCGTTCCGATCGGATCCAGATGCTTCATCGGATTCAGCGTCAGCCTTCCGAGCATCTTGGCTGACGGATCTCCGCACTTGTACGCGACCCAGCCGTGGGCGCATTCGTGAAGAATCAGGCTGAACAGAATCGCAACTGCAGAATACGCCAGTGTAATCAGCGTCGCGGAAGGATTGGCTGTCAGATCGTTGATCCATTGGGTAATCCCTGTAAACAATTTATCTCCCCGCCCTTCTCATGAGTTCCGCCTCGTCAATCGTCTCGATGCCAAGGCTCTGCGCTTTTGTCAGTTTACTGCCGGCATCCTCGCCGACGACCACAAACGCTGTTTTTTTACTGACCGAAGAGGAAGCAGTCCCTCCGCAGGAGCGGATCAGATCTTCCGCCTGTTTCCGGCTCAGCGTCGGGAGTGTCCCCGTAACCACAATCGTCATGCCGCTGAATACGCCGCTGCCAGAACGTTCAGGTTCCTTCGGCTTCACGCCGGCGGACAGCATTGCGTCGATCATGGCGATGTTTTCAGGAAAACTGAAGTATTCCGTAATGCTCCCCGCCACGACATCCCCGATATCCGGCAGCGCGGTCAGCATCTCTGTATTGGCGTTTTTCAGGTTTTCGAGCGATCCGAACGCCTGCGCGAGATCGCGTGCGGTTTTTCTTCCAACGTTTGGGATTCCCAGCGCAAAAAGAAACGCGTCCAGTTCGCATTGCTTGCTCTTCTCCAGGGAATCCCCCAGATTCGCCGCTTTTTTCTCCTTGAATCCATCCAGCATCAGAAAATCCATCGGCGTCAGACCGTACAGGTCAGCCGGTTCCCGGATTCCCGCCTGGTCATACAGCTGCGCGGCGGTTTTCTCGCTCAGTCCTTCGATGTCCATCGCTTCGCGGCTGGCGAAATGCGTAATGCGCGCAATCGCCTGCGGCCGGCAGCTTTTCCGGTTCATACAGAACAGATGAGCGCCCCGGCTTACCAGAAGACTTCCGCACGCCGGACAGAATTCCGGTTTTTCAATGGGTTTTTCATCCGGCTGAACTTCGCCGGCCCTGCCCATAATTTCCGGAATCACATCGTTGCTTCTCCGGATCCAGACGTTACAGCCGATGGCGACATCCTTCCGCTGAATATCTCCAAGATTGTTCAGCGTGGCTTTCCGGACGGTCACACCGTAGAAATCCACGGGCTCGAGATATGCAAGCGGCGTCAGTTTGCCGGTTCTTCCGAGCTCCCAGGTCACATCAAGCAGTTTCGTGACGGCTTCTTCCGCCTCAAATTTATAGGCCACAGCCCAGCGCGGAAACTTTTCGGTGAAACCCATCTGTTCACGCAGCGCATTGTCGCCGATTTTGATTACGACGCCGTCAATCAGCCAGTCGAGCGAACTGCGCTTTTCCTCAATGCCGCGGATACATTCTTCCAGTTCTTCCCGCCCCGTTCCGCTGCCGAGATACGGACTTACCTGGAATCCGTTTTCCCGGAGGAAATCCAGCATTTCCGGCTGTGATTTGTACGGCGGATGATCAATTGTGCCGATCTGGTAGAAAAAAGCGTCCAGATGCCGGCTGGCTGTCACGGCGGGATCCAGGTTGCGCAGTGCTCCTGCCGCCGCATTCCGCGCGTTTTTCAATGGTGCTTCCGGATGCTCCCGGTTGTATTTTTCCAGCGTGCTCAGCCGCATGATGCATTCGCCCTGCACTTCCAGGAAGCCCTGATATGGAATCCTGCGCGGAACGGTGTGAATTGTCATCGCCTGCGGCAGGATCGCCTCTCCTTTGACGCCGTCGCCCCGCGTGGCCGCCTGAATCAGTTCTCCCTGATCATAAGTAAGGTTCAGTGTCAATCCGTCGAATTTGTATTCAACGTAGTACTGCAGATTGCTTCTTCCGGCCAGTTTCTCCGTCCGGAGAATCCATGCGTCCAGCTCCTCCAGGCTCTGCACTTTATCCATGCTCCACAGCCGGTTGCGGTGAACATGCTCCCTGAAACCTTCCAGCGTTGTCCCGCCGACTTTCCGCGTCGGACTGTCCGGAAGGCTTTCCCCTGTCTCGTTTTCAAGCCGGCGCAGTTCGTCATACAGCCTGTCCCACTGCATATCAGACATATATGGATCGTCCAGCACATAATAGGCGTAGGATGCTTTGCTGATCTCCGCGATCAGTTCTTCCATCCTCTGCTTCTGCTCAGCGTTCATTCCTCTTCCTCCATGCGGATGATCGGGGCAATGGAAAGAGCCAGCTCCTTTTCTGCGCCGTCGTCAAACAGAATCCGGATTCTTGCGTCTTTGCCGTTTCCCCATACTTCTTCGACCGTTCCTTTGCCGAATTTCGGGTGGCGTACACGGTCGCCTGCTGCAAAAAGGGATTTCAGCGAGGAATCTCCGAAGCTCCGTGCCGCGCTCTGTACAGTCGTTCCGAATCCTTTCTGAACCCCGGGAATATGATTCAGGTCCACTCCCTTGAAGGTCAGTTTCGGTTTCCCGGGAACCGGTGCAGGTTTCGAAGCGGACGGCATTTTCAGCGGTGTTCTTCCGTAATCGGTGCCGGAAGCGGCAGCAAAGCCGGTTTCGTTCCGTTTTCCGCTTCCGAACCGGTCCGGACCGGCCTGGCTGAAAGTCGTATTCATCAGCTTTGCGGGAATTTCTTTCAGAAAGCGGCTCGGCGGGTTGTGGCTGTACTGGTTGTAGAGCATCCGTTCCGTCGCGTAGGACAGAAACAGCCTTTTTCTTGCGCGCGTAATTCCGACATACATGAGACGGCGTTCCTCTTCCAGCCGGTCTTCCTCAGCCAGACTGCGCATGCTCGGAAAGATGTTTTCTTCCATTCCGGGTATGAAAACATTGTCAAATTCAAGACCCTTTGCGCTGTGGAGCGTCATCATCGTGACAAAACCCCTGTTGTCTGTCTCCCGGTCCAGGTCCGTCACCAGGGAAACATTCTCCAGATATCCTTCCAGCGTGGCGTTTTCCTCATTTTCCGCGTACTCACGCAGGGAGTTCCGGAACTCGTCAATGTTTCCGATCCTGTCCCTCGCTTCATCGGTATCTTCTTTCCTGTACTGTTCCTCCAGTCCGGTCTTTTCGATCAGCGTATCGACAAATTCTGTCAGTTCCATGCATTCTTTCATGGCGCCGAGGAGCGTCATCATTCCGAAGAAGGCGGATACACTGGCTTTTGCCCGTGATCCGAGTATTTCCGGCGGATCATTCAGAACGCCGTATACCGGCACGCCGCGTTCCGCAGCCGCTTCCGTCAGTGCCTGTACCGTCGTATCGCCGATTGCGCGTTTCGGAACATTGATAATCCGGGAAAGGGAAATACTGTCCGCAGGGTTCACAATGACGCGAAGGTATGCAAGAATATCCTTGATTTCCTTGCGTTCATAGAACTTCTGACCTCCGAAGACCTTATACGGGATGCCGCTGCGCATCAGCATTTCTTCGGGCAGGCGGCTCTGTGCATTGGTACGGTACAGAATCGCAGTATCTCCGTAGTTCGTTCCGCTGTTCTGCATCTTCCGGATCTGCCCGGCAATCCACATGCTTTCGTCGTGTTCGTCCGCAGCGCGGTAAACGGTAATTTTGTCTCCCTGTCCGTGATCCGTCCAGAGTTTTTTGTCCTTCCGGCCAAAGTTATTCGCGATCACCTGATTGGCCGCGTCGAGGATGTTCGAAGTGGAGCGGTAATTCTGCTCAAGCTTGATGACGGTGGTATCAGGATAATCTTTTTCAAAGTCCAGGATATTGCGGATATCCGCTCCCCGCCAGCCATAGATACTCTGGTCATCATCACCGACGACACAGAGGTTCCGGCTTTCAGCTGTCAGCAGGCGGATCAGCTCATACTGGGCTTTGTTTGTATCCTGATACTCATCCACCAGTACATACCGGAACCTGTCCTTGTACTGCTGCAATACCGGCGGATGGTCTGCAAACAGTTCAAGCGTCTTCAGCAGCAGGTCGTCAAAATCCAGTGCATTCATGGTCTTCATCTTTTTTTCGTACTCTACCATGATATCGTGGATCGTGCTGCTCCGACGGTCCCTTGCGGACTGATGAAACCATTCGTCCGGCATAAGAAGCCGGTTTTTCGCATCGCCGATTTTCGATTTTGTTTC
>CAMJTZ010000012.1 GCA_946408865.1 uncultured Clostridia bacterium | reverse complement strand
GCCAGAACCCTTCCGCACCGCGGACAAACCGGATGAATTGCTGTTTCGCTCTGCAGCGCTTCCTTTACGGTGCCGAAGATCTCGCCCTGCGTCTTTTCCCGCGCGTTTTTGCGGGCGTGGATCAGCGGGCGCGGCTGCTGCGGGTAGTTCAGCACCGCAGAGGGATCCGGCAGCGTCTTGAAAACCAGCGCGGTGTACCACGCGTCATACAGCGCGTTATGGAAGGCCATGGATTCCGCCGGAAGGATGCCGGTCATTTCCATGGCGGTCTTCAGGCCGGAGCGGTCCTTCAGGTGGTGTACGTCGCTGAAAAGCTTCTGGATGTCGCACAGGGGCGCCAGCGGGATATCCCCGCACCGGAAGAATTCGATGTTCTGATACAGCACGCTGATGTCGTCGATTCCCCAGGTCAGCAGCGTATAGTCCTCCCCGCACCAGGCGGTGAACTGCTCGAGCGCTTCGCGGAAATGCGGCGCGCCGGCCAGCTTTTCGGAATCCAGCCCGGTCATGCGCCGGATCCGCGGATGGATGCGCAGGTAGTGCGTCGGGGCGATCGGGATGGAAATGGCTTCCGCGGGGGTCAGGTCCGGGCCGAGACGCACCGCGCCGATCTGGATCATTTCAAAAATCAGTTTGTCGCCGACTTCCCGGTATGTGCGGCTCTGATAGGATACAGGCTGGTTCCATTCCAGGTCCAGAATAATATAGGTCATAGTGCCTCCGGTTTACATTGATGAAAAAGGAAAAAAGGGTATCATTCCTGCCGCAGGCAGTCAGCCGCGCTTCGTCCCGCGAGGGCGCCGGTGGACCAGGCGATCTGCAGGTTGTAGCCGCCGGTGTGGGCGTCGACGTCCAGCAGCTCCCCGGCAAAGTACAGGTTCGGGAGGATCCGGCTGCGCAGGGTGCCGGGCTCCACTTCCTTCACGCTGACCCCGCCCCGGGTCACGATAGCCTCGGCCAGCGGCCGGGGCGAGCGGACGGTCAGCGGCAGGGACTTCAGCATTTCGGCGAGTCTGCGCCGCTGCGCGCCGGTAATCTGGCTGCAGGCCAGCGTGTCCGGCAGGCCGCACAGGCGGGGGAAAAGGTCCGCCAGGCGGGCGGGAAGGAGGGAATTCAGTTCCGTCCGCAGCTGTTTTCTGCCCGAGGCGGCAAAGTCCCGCAGCAGCCTTGCGTCCAGCTGCTCCGGCGTCAGCCCGGGCTTCAGGTCGATCCGCAGGGAAGCCTCCTTCAGGTTCTCCGGCAGGTGACAGCTGGCTTCGAGCACCAGCGGTCCGGAAACGCCGAAGTGGGTGAAGAGCATTTCCCCGAGCTCGGTGTAAAGGACTTTCTTTCCGCGTGAAAGCGTCAGCGTCACGTTCTTCAGGCTCAGCCCCTGCAGCGCGCGGGGCCATTCTTCCGCGGTTTCCAGGCCGACGAGAACCGGCGAAGGATCAGCTACCGTGTGCCCGGCTTCAGCGGCGAAACGGTATCCGTCTCCGGTGGAGCCGGTGGCGGGATAGCTGAATCCGCCCGTGCAGAGGATAACCGCGTCCGCGGGGAGGATTTCTCCTGCCGCGGTCCGTACGCCGGTCACGCGTCCGCCGGCGGTTTCCAGCGCCTTCACGGCAGTGTTCAGCCGGATGCGCACCCCGGCCGCGGCCATCAGGCCGGAGAGCGCCTTCGTGACGTCGCTGGCCTTTTCCGAGGCGGGGAAAACCCGCCGCCCCCGCTGAACCGTCACCGGGCAGCCGGCGCTCTCCAGCAGGGCCATCATGTCCTGCGGGGAGAAGAAGCTCAGCGCGCCGTAGAGAAAGCGGGGATTCCGGGGCACCTGGGAAAGAAATGTGTCCCGGTCGCAGTCGTTGGTCAGGTTGCAGCGGCCTTTCCCGGAGATGTAGACCTTTTTGCCGAGTTTTTCGTTCTGCTCCAGCAGCGTCACTTTCGCGCCGCCGCGGGCGGCGAAGAGCGCCGCGGTCATTCCGGCCGCGCCGCCGCCGATCACAAGGATGTCACCCATGGCGGTCCTCCTCCAGGTATACGCGGTAGTTTTTCCAGATGTCCTCCAGCCGGCGGAAGTGATCGCTCAGGGCGTCCTTCCGGTGCAGCGAGAGGGCGACGAGCAGCGCGTTGATCACGCTGATGGGGGCGGCGAGGGAGTCGACAAAGGAGGCGATATCCGTCCGCGCCGTCAGGCACGCGTCCGCCACCTCGCACAGGGGGCTCATCGGCCCGTCCGTCACGGCGACCACCTGGGCGCCGCAGTGGCGGGCGAAGCGCATGACCTCGACCGTCCGCGCCGAGTACCGCGGGAAGGAAATGCCGATCAGCACGTCGCTTTCCCGTATTTCAAGCATTTCCTCCGGCCCGTCCGCCGCGCCGCCGGAAATCAGGCGCACGTGATCGAACATGTAGCGCAGGTAGTTCACCAGAAACTGCGCCAGCGGCGCCGCGCTGCGCAGCCCGATGACGTATACGGTCCGGGCGGCAAGGATCCGGTTCACCACGTTTTCAAACACGGCGGGATCCAGCTCCTCCAGCGTGCTGTGCAGGTTCTGCATGTCGCTTTTGAGTACCGTGGAAAGGACGTTGCGCGGGTCGATCTCCGTCACCCGCTCAAAGCGCTCTTTGGCGGTCAGCCGGTGGGAGACCAGCTCCTGCAGGCTGCGCTGCAGCTGCGGATAACCCTCGTATCCAAGCGCGGAGGCGAAGCGCACCACCGTGCTCTCGCTGACCCCGACGCATTCCCCGAGCCGGGCCGCGGTCATGAAAACCGCCTTGTCGTAATGCGCGGTGATGTATTCGGCAATCCTGCGGTGGCTCTTGCTCAGCCGCCGCCCGGTCTGGTTCAGCCGATCCATCATATCCCCGGCGTTCTGCATTTCGGCGCGTCCTTTCCTTCATTTCGTCCCGGGTGATTATAAGGTTAACCGGTCTTTTTTGCAAGCAAAAACCCCGGCGGGCGCCGGGGCGTGGATTCATTTCCGGATGGGCTGTCAGACGGTGGCAGGGGTCAGCGTCACGATGCATACGGTCTCTTCCTCCCCGTCCGGAATCAGGCTGAAGCGGACGTGAACCCGGATTTCCTTCCCGTCCGGGATGCGGAGGGTATAGAGGCCGTTGGCCCGGGTGAAATCGTCCCGGTATTTCATGATCTGCGTGTCGAGGGAATCCCCCTGCATGCTTGTGATCCGGATTTCCTGGTTCCTGAGCTGCCTGAGGAAGGAATCCCCGTCGATCCCGAGGACGTTCTTCAGGCCGTAGACGACCATTTCCATGGTGGAGAGATCCTGGAGATCCCGCAGGAAGAGGATACAGTCCGTGGCGTATTTTTCGAGGAGGCGCATCCGGTTTCGCAGCGTCATGACTTCGGTCACGTCGATCAGCACGCTCTGGAAACAGGGCTCGCCGAAGGTTTCCGTGTAGCGGGACTGGTCGATCACGTAGCGGTATTCGCCGTCGGCGTTCCGGATCCGGTAGGGGGCGATGCGTTCCCGTTTGGCGGCGGCCAGCGCGTCCGATTCCCGCTGCACCTTTTCCCGGTCATCCGGGTGGATCATGTTGATCAGCTTGTTGTCAAAGCGGAGCTTCAGCTCGTCGTTCGTGTAGCCGAACAGGGAGCGGAAACCCTCGCTCACGTACAGGAAGCGGAATCCGTCCTTCGGCGTGCAGCGGAAATAGCCGCCGGGCAGGTCGTTGTTCACGTAGAGCAGCTCCGTCCTGTCCCGGACCGAACCGTAGAAGAGGGAAGCGCCGTCCTGCTCCCGCAGGTAGTATACCTGCACGTCCAGCCAGACGAGCGATCCGTCGGGCTTGAAAACCCGGAAGAAACCGCTGTTGCCGCTGATCCGGTTGCGCTTCGCTTCCTCCAGCATGTCGAAGAACTTGTCCCGGTCGTCCGGGTGGAAGAATTCCTGGATGCCGTAGCGGCGCTCCTCCAGTACTTCCGGTTCGATGCTGAGCAGCCGGAAAAACTGCTGGTTGAACCGGACGATGTCCACGTTTCGGTCCCGCAGGGCGTAGAACGCGACCGGGCCGAGGATATTGTTCAGCATGGCGTCGCTGTAGATGCTGTCGTCCATGAATTCGCGTACGTGCATCTGCTCGTGGATCGGCTGCCGGATCCCGCCGTAGTCGATCCTGTCCGGGTTTTTCAGCAGTTTCTCAAACTGCTCCCCGGGCATCGGGCGGTAGAAATAGAAGCCCTGCATGTAGCGGCATCCCATATCCGTCAGGTAAAGCACCAGTTCCTTCGTGTCCACGCCCTCGACGATGATCGGCGTCGAGAGGGATTTCGTCATGTTGATGACGGACTCGAGGATGTTCATGCCCTTCTGTTCCTCGCCGGCGCTGAAATGGAGGAACTGGGCGTCGAGCTTGATGACGTCCATGCTCATGGAGCGCAGCATGTTCAGCGAGGAATAGCCGCTGCCGAAATCGTCCATCAGCAGCTGGAAGCCGGCGGCGCGCAGGGAGGCAATGGCGTTTTTGATCTGCTCCGAATCGTCGACATAGGCGGATTCCGTGATTTCGACCTTCAGCAGCTCCGCGGGGAGGCTGTATTTCCGGATCAGGCTGCCCAGCACTTCCGCCACGTCCATCGAGAAGATGTCGATCCGGGATACGTTCACCGAGATCGGCACCGGCCGGATGCCCCGGTCGATGACGCTGCGCAGCCAGGCGCATACGCCGTCCCAGATGTGCAGGTCCAGGTCTGTCACCACGCCGTATTTTTCGAGCACCGGGATGAAGAATACCGGGGAGATGTAGGATCCGTCCTCCCTGCGCCAGCGGGACAGGGATTCCGCTCCGATGATCCGCCCGTCGGCCACGCGGCACTGGGGCTGCAGGTAGAAGGTGATATCCCCGTTTTTCAGCGCGCTCTGGAATTCGGTCAGCAGCTTGAATTCCTCCACATGGCGCTCGTGCACTTTCGGGTCGTATACGCGGATATGGTACTGCAGGTCGTCCTTGATTTCCTCCGCGGTCAGCGCCGCCTGGTTGAACAGGTCCAGGGCGGTATCGCCGTTTTCCGCGTCGATGACGGAGATGCCGAAGATCGGGAAGAATCCGCTGACCCCGCTCAGCGTATCAATCGCGCGGCAGAGATCAGCAAACAGCTGGTCAATCCGGTGGCTGTCATAGGGGAGGAAGAGGGCAAAGTCGTCCTGCCCGCGGTAGCAGGAAACACCGCCGGTTTCCTGCGCGGCTTTGTGCAGCGTTTCCGCGAAGCGGATCAGCAGCTGCTCGCCGTTCTCCTGCCCGTTCAGCTCCTTGAAAAGCTTGAAATGCTTGATATCCACGGCGATCAGGCACCAGCGGCCTTCCGCCGGATGGCTCAGCCGCTCCTGCACATAGGTGAAAAAGGCGGATTCCGGCATCTGGTCCGGCATCTGGCTCAGCAGGTGCTGGGAGGGGAGCGCCGCGTCCACGTACTGGCCTTCCTCGCGGTTCCGGATTTCCTCCACGTCGAACATATAGAGGTAAACGATATTGTCCGCCAGGCCGAATTCCGGCCCGGAGATCAGCAGGATTTCCATCTGGCGCCATTCCCCGTTGAGGGCCAGGAAGCGGAACCGCTCTGTCAGGATGCCCATGGGATTGCTCCGGTTCAGCCGCTCCTTCATGTCGGCGGGGTTCGTGAAGGCCTTCTGCCTTTCAACCTCCTCCGGATGAAACAGGTTGGCGGAACCGTAATCCATCAGAGCCTGATAGACGCCGCCGTTGACAGGCACGAAAAATTTTCCGTCCGTGTGGTAGCGGAATTCGTACTGACCGGTTTTCAGGTCGATGACCAGCAGCTCGTCAAAGGGCGTGTGGGTCAGGGTGGGAATGATCAGTTTCGCTTGTACGGATGCGAACAGAGCATTCAGGAAATCAAGCGCCATTGAAACAGCTCCCTGCAGTGTATTTATTCCGTATTTCTTTTCCCCGAAAAGTTTGTCCGCCTGTATTATAACAGACAAACAACTATTTCGCAACAAAGGGGGATCCGGGCGCCGGGAGTTGAAAACCGGACGGAAAGAGTGTAAAATACAGGGATGTCGAACGCGACAGATCAAAGGAAAGCAAAGATAAAATATGGAAAGCAGAGAGAAAACATGAGTGAAGAGCGGAAAGCCGCGGAACGGCTGGCAGTCAAGGGGCTCGGCGCTGTCATCCTGACAGGGCTCTGTTTCTGGCTGATTCCGCTCATGTGGGACAAGCTTTCCGTATTCATTATCGCCATTCCGCTGGCGGCCATGCTCCAGCCGGTGATCCGCTTCGCCGCGGAGAAGCTGAAGATGAAGCGCGGCGTTTCCGTGCTGATCTGCGTGCTGCTGCTCCTGGCTTTCCTTTTCGGCGCGATGTACTGGGGCGTTTCCATCGTCCTGGAACAGGCGCCCCAGGTGGTCGGCCAGTCCGGCACCCTGATCGGCGACGCTGTCACCACCATCCAGCAGGCCATGGAAAACCTGATCCACAACACCTCGAACAATTTCAGTCCGCAGGTGCAGCAGATCCTTCGCAATACGATGGACGACGCGCTGCTCCGCCTGAGCGCCTGGGGATCGCAGGTCGCTTCGGACGTGGTTTCCTTCGCCGTCAACCTGGTCACCAGCCTGCCCTACGGCGTCATTTATATGAGCTTCCTGGCCATGGCGGTCTATTTCATTTCCATCCATTACAGTGAAATCCGTTCCTACCTGCCCGGCGGAAAGCGCCGCCGGCAGGACAGCAACACCACCCAGCTGACCAATTCCGCGCTGAGGAGCCTGATGGGCTATCTCCGCGTGCAGGGCACCTTCGCGCTGATGGTGCTTGTGGTCAGCCTGATTGCGCTGCATATTTTCGGTTTCCGCTACGCCGGCGTCCTCGGCATTATCGCCGGGATCATGGAGATGATTCCGATGATCGGCAGCGGTCTGATGTATATTCTGATGGCGGTCGTGCTCTTCCTCACGGGGGACGCGGTCGGAGGGGTCCAGATCCTGGGCCTGACCGGCGTCCTGCAGCTGGCGCGGCGTCTCCTTGAGCCCAAGCTGATGTCCAGTTCCATCGGGATTTCCCCGCTCCTGAGCCTGATCGGCATGTTTGTCGGCATGCGCTTCGGCGGCATTATCGGCCTGATCGGCGGCCCGGTGGCGATGTCCGTGCTCGTCGGCGCGGTCCGCGGGGATATCTTCAAGGGCGTGAACGACGATCTGTATCTGGTCGTGCAGTGGTTCAAGCGCCGCTGGGCCAAGCCCGTAGCGCAGGAAGCCGCGCTTCCGCCGGGCGGGGAGACCGATCCGCCGGAAGAACAAATTGCAGCGGAGAAAAAAACTGCGGCGGAGGAAGCCGCCGCTCCGGAAGCCAAAAAGACGGAGCAGGAAGAGGAAACCCGGAAAACCGTTTCGGAATAAAACGGGGTGAGCTTGTCGTGGAGTCCGTCGCGAAAAACCGCGAACATATCATTGTACGCACCAGCCTGGCCGGCATTCTGGTCAATGTGTTTCTTGCGGCCGGAAAAATGACGGCCGGCCTGCTGTCCCGTTCCATCGCCGTTGTTCTGGACGGCGTCAACAACCTTTCGGACGCGCTTTCCTCCGTTGTCACAATCATCGGAGCCCGGCTGGCCGGCCGCGCGCCGGACAGGAAGCATCCCCTGGGCCACGGGCGGATCGAATACCTGTCTTCGCTGATTGTTTCAGCCCTCGTGATCTACGCCGGTATCAGCGCCCTGGTCAGCTCGGTCGACAAAATGATCCATCCGGAGCAGCCGGATTATTCCGTGCTGACGCTGGTGCTTCTCGGCGTGGCCATCGCCGTGAAGCTGGTGCTCGGTGCCTATGTGAAAAAACAGGGGAAAAGGGTGCATTCCGTCGCGCTTGTCGCCTCCGGGTCGGACGCGTCCTTTGACGCGATCCTTTCCGCCTCGGTGCTGGTTTCCGCCCTGCTTTTCATGCTGCTGAAGGTTTCCCTGGAGCCGTATGTCGGCCTGCTGATTTCCGCCTTCATCCTGCGGGCCGGTATCGGCATGACGCGGGAGACCATCAGCGCGATCCTCGGCCAGCGGGCCGATCCGGAAACCACCCGGGCTGTCCGCGAAATCCTGACCTCCGAGCCGGAAATCCGCGGCGCTTACGATCTGATCCTGCATAATTACGGACCGGAGCGGAACTACGCCTCCGTGCATATCGAGCTGCCGGACACCATGACCGTTGCCGAGGTGGATAAGCTGACCCGCCGGATGGAATCGAAGGTGTTTGAGGAAACCGGCGTCATTCTGACCGGGATCGGCATCTACTCCTACAACACCGGAAATGACTGGGCTTCCCGGATTCATAATCAGGTGCAGGAGCAGGTGCTGAAGCATGACTGGGCGCTGCAGATGCACGGCTTTTATATGGATGTAAAGGAAAAGACCCTCATGTTCGACGTCGTGCTGAATTTCGGCACGGATCCGAAGGAAGCCATCGGGCAGCTGACGCGGGAAGTGCAGGAAATGGTGCCCGGCTATACCGTCGCTATCGCCCCGGACGTTGATGTCTCAGACTGAAAATGAAAAATGAAACAGGAGGAAACAAGCATGGAAGAGAATCGCGTTCTGAATCCTTTCCGCCTGGGCTTCGGCCTGATGCGCCTCCCGAAGAACCCCGACGGAACCATCGATATCCCGCAGGTCTGCGAAATGGCGGACCGTTTCCTGGCCGCCGGCGGCACCTATTTTGATACCGCCTACGTCTATGACAACGGTCTGAGCGAAGCCGCCTTCAAAGCGGCGGTGGCGGACCGCCATCCCCGGGAATCCTATACCCTCTGCACCAAGCTGAACGCTTTTATGCAGTGCCATGACGAGCAGAGCGCCAAGCAGCAGTTCTATACCAGCCTGGAGCGGACCGGCGCCGGATACTTTGATTTTTATCTGCTTCACGCCCTGCAGCGGAACAACGTGCAGAAATACAATGATTACCGCCTGTGGGATTTCATCGCGGAGCAGAAGGCAAAGGGCCTGATCCGCCATTACGGGTTTTCCTTCCACGCGGATCCGGAGCTGCTCGAGCAGCTGCTGCAGGAGCATCCGGAGGTGGAGTTTGTCCAGCTGCAGATCAATTACGCGGACTGGGAAAATCCCGGCGTGGCTTCCCGCCGCAATTATGAAATCTGCCGGAAATACGGCAAACCGGTGGTGGTCATGGAGCCGGTGAAGGGCGGCATCCTGGCGGATCCGATTCCGCAGGTGCGGGAGATCCTGCGCGCCGCGAATCCGGAGGCTTCCTGCGCCAGCTGGGCGCTGCGCTTCGCCGCCGGTCTGGACAATCTGCTGGCGGTGCTCAGCGGCATGAGCAATGTGGACCAGATGGAGGACAACCTGCGTCAGATGTCGCCCTTCCGGCCGCTGGACGCGTCGGAAATGGAAGTCATCGCTCAGGCCCAGAAGGCCCTGGACGCGGCGCAGGCGATTCCCTGCACCGCCTGCCGTTACTGCACCAAGGGATGCCCGATGAATATCCCGATTCCGGATATTTTTACGGTATATAACCGCCGGGAGGGGAGCCCGCATTTCCGCACGGTCCGGGAATATACGATTGTCACGACCGATAAGGGGAAGGCGGCGGACTGCGTGCAGTGCGGCCAGTGCGAAAGCGTCTGCCCGCAGCATCTGCCGATTATTTCGCTGCTTGAAAAATGCCGTGAAATGGAAGTATAAGTTTGGAAATTCAGCTTTTTATAGAAGGCCGATTCTTCGGCATATAGGATTCTTTGTATTCCTTTTTGAAATCAAAAGCCATGATACAATGTGCTTTCTCTTCCGGAATGCGGTTATACGGGAATGCCTTCATCGAAAAAAGCGCCGTCCGCGGAGGATGGCGCTTTTCATAGATCGTGACGGAACTCAGTTTGCGGATTGCTTCGTGGATCAGGTTTGAAATCCGCATCAGCACCTGGTCGCCTTCCTGGTGGCCGTAGGTGTCGTTGATATATTTTCAGCAGAAGGAAAAAGATACCTTTCCCGCCGCATCAATTGCCTTCTGCGTATCGGCATCCGCTTCGCCGGTCACGGGCAGTCCGTGCGTCTCCTGGAACTTCCGGACCGCCGCCTCGGTCAGTTCTCCGTAAAAGCCGGTAGGTTCATCCCCGTCGATGGTCAGCAGGTGCATCGCCATCAGTCCTGCCTGGATCCGGCAGATGTTCCAGCTGTAGTCTCCCATCCGGCAGGTCCGGTGGTCTTCCGTGTACGCGCGCGGTGCGGGCATAGGTTCAGGATGATAGGCTGCCGTTTCGTTGGGCTCCATGCCCAGCAGCCCGTTCAGCGTCAGCAGCTGATAGCCCTGGGAAATCACCCAGGGAACGAACTCCTCCAGCTTCCCGATATCGCCGTCTACGGTGTGAAACAGATAAATCGCTCCGGGACTGACTTCCCGCCGGATCTCTTCCATATCGGCGTCCGTACCGCAGCAGCTCCATTGCATGACGCCTCTGAACCCGAGCTGGATCAGATAGTTGTGCGTCCGCAGATCCGTTATACCGTCCCCGCCCATCAGCCGGAAAAAATGCTGCCGGTAATTCACGCCCAGAATGCTGTTTACTTTCTGCCCCTGTGCCCAGATTTCCCGGGCCATTTCCGTCTCTGACGCCCGGAAGATCCGCGCGTGACTCATCGTATGGTTTTCGATCTCAAACCCTTTTTCCAGGACACACTGCCTGATGATTTCCGCCGCGCCGGGGTAGGAAAGGGCATTCCCGATGGGGAAAAGCGTCAGTCCTGCGCCGTATTGATCGAAAATACGCACAATGCGCCGCAGGTTTTCCGTCCGGTCGCAGTCGTCCAACGTCACCGCGATCTTCCGCTCTTCTGTTTTCGCCCGGAAGAATACCGGCAGATACCCGTCCTTTTCCTGTTTGTTCATCCTGTCCTCTTCCTTTTTCGAACGTTCTGTCCCGCTTCTATCATAGGTTGAAGATTGTGTCCTTGTCAATCTTGCATTCCTTCCGCCTATGGATTAGTATAAAAGGGAAAGACTGTTTTCCCGGACTCTCGGAATCAGAATATCCGATCCGTCCTGAGCGATGACGGATCCTCTTCAGAAAGGAGCAGGTCTGCTTCGGTGCTGGTATATGATACGTTTGATCAATGGCTGGCGGAGAACAGCTTTCAGGCCGTCTTTCTGTATGACTGCGATGAAAACCGTGTCCTGTATGCCCGCAATGAGCACATCCCGGCGCCGGTTGCCTCGCTCACCAAGATCGCGGCAGCCATGGCGGCGCTGGAATGTACGGCCGACCCGGACGGCACCGTCATTGAGGTAACCCGTCCCGTCGTAGACGAGGTGCACCGGCTCGACGGGTTCTGCGCCGGTTTTGACGAGCAGATCGGTATGCGTTTTTCCGTAACGGAATACCTCTCCGGTCTCCTGATTGCTTCCGGGTGCGAAGCAGGAATGCTGCTCGCCGATGCTCTGTGCGCGGGAGAACGGGACGCCTTTGTCGCCCGGATGAACCGGATCGCCCTTCGCGCGGGATGCCGGAACACCTGCTTCCGCGATCCCTGCGGCCTGCTCGATGAGGGCGTGTCGTCTGCTTTTGATATCTTTCTTCTTTTCCGCCGGATGCTGGAGATCCCGCTTCTGCGCGGAATCGCTTCCGCCACCACCCGGATCATTCCCGGTTTGCCGGATCCCGTTCTGACGACGAACCGACTGAAGCGTTTCGCCAGTCCTGTTTTCTTTCCCTACGCCGCCTGCGGCAAAACGGGAACCTCGGACCTGGCGGGAAAGTGCCTGGCCTGTTCCTATGAACGCAGGGGCAAAACCTATATTGCCGTCGTGCTGGGCTATCCTTTTGTTCTGGGACAAACGGCGACGGATTCATTCTGGAGGAGTGCGGCAGATTCCCTGCTCTGCACCGCCTTCGCCCGGGAGGGACCCTTTATGCGGGTGACGCTGGACCGGCATTTGCTGAAGGCTGGCGCCGGCGACCGCCTCCCGCTCCTTCCCCGCGCGGTTTTCAACAACACCGGTGAAGCGCCCCGTTTCCGTTTCCGTTCGCTGAATCCCGAGGTGGCCGCCGTGGACGGGCAGGGCCTGGTTACGGTTCTGCAGCCGGGGCTTGCGCAGATCGAAATCCTCTCGCAGACAGGGGACTACGACCTGGCCTGCGTCAATGCCTGCGGTTCAGATTTTGTGAGTGTCAGCCGTCCCCGCGGGGTCGGCGTCCTCTCCGCTGACCCATCTTTTTAGGAGAACACCCCATGTCGATCTGTTTTTATGAAGGTTATCTCCGAAACAGGCTTTCCCTCTGCCGCGAGCTTGGCCTTCCGGATCCGTCCGGGGAGCGGGCGGTTCTGGAGGCAGGCTTTCGCCGCTGGGGCGCGGGCCTTCCCGATCATCTGTACGGCGCCTTCGCCTTCGTTTTCCGGCTTCCGGAAAGCGGCGCTTTTTTTGCCGCCAGGGATCCTCTCGGCCTGCAGCCTTTCTTTTATTACGTCACGGAAGACAGCGCGCTGCTCTTTGCCTCGGATGTGAACGATCTCCTCCGCGACCGCCGGGTCCGCCGGGCCGTGGATCCGGAGGCCCTGCAGCATTATATGCATTTCGGCTATCCCGTCGGGGAGAAAACGCTCTGGCAGGGAATCCGTAAGCTCCTGCCCGGCCGGACCCTGACCTTCCGGGACGGGGAAGCCTGTATTTCGGCTTACTGGAAACCGGCGTTTCACCCGGATGATTCCCGCGCGGAAGAGGCCTGGGCGGCGGATATCGACGAAATGCTCCGCCTGATCCTTTCCGAGGACCGTGAAAACTTTGATTTCCGCACGGCCTTTTCCTTCCTCTCCGGCGGCGTGGACTCCGCTTATCTGCTCGCGCACTCCGGTGTGCCCCGGGCGGTCGGGATCGGGTATCCCGGTGAACCTGTCAGCGAACTGCCCCTTGCCGCCAAAGTTGCGCAAACCCTGGGCGCAGACTTTTCCGGCGTGGAGGTCACTCCCGAAGCTTTCTTTGATGCCGTGCCGCGGGTCGTCCGCCGGCTGGGCCTGCCCCTGGCGGACGCTTCCGCCGTCGCCTTCGCCCTCGGATGTGAACAGGCGGCGCAAACCGGCACGGTCTGCTTCTCCGGGGAAGGTGCGGATGAATTCTTCGCCGGTTATCGGATTTACCGGCGCGCCGATGAGCTGGCGCAGTCCGGCGGCCCCTGGCATTACGGCTGCGCCGGCGTCATGGAGGCGGAGGACGCTGCTCCGCTGCTGAAGCAGGAGCGGGTTTTCCCCTGCGAATCGCTGGTGAAGGAGCTCTATGCGGACTCGGAAGCGGACGAGCATCTGTCCCGTCTCCTGCGGATTGACTGTGCGCTCTGGCTGGAAGGGGACATCCTCTTCGGGGTCGCCGGCTCCGCCAGAGCCGCGGGCTTGCGGCTTCTCCTGCCCTATGCGGACCGGCGCCTCTTTGAGCTTTCCGCCCGCATTCCATCCTCCCTGAAGCGGAAGGACGGCGTCGAAAAATATATTCTGCGCCGGGCAGCGGAAACACGCCTTCCCCGTGAAACGGCCTTCCGGCCGAAAGTCGGCTTTTCGGTACCCGTCCGCGGCTGGCTGCGCAGGGAGCCCTTCCGTTCCCGGGCGGAATCGATCCTCTTCGGCGCCCGCTCGTCCCGCCTTTTCGATCAGACCCTGCTCCGCCGGTACTGGTCAGCCTTTCAGGACGGAAATGACGCGGTCTGGCAGATCTCTTATGCCGCTTATGTTCTTCTGGTCTGGCTCCGGGAATTCGATATCTGAAACGCAAGGGAGATAGCTTCAGAATGGTTTGGACGGTATGGACGGTTCTTCTTGCTCTTTTGGGGGCGTGTCTGCTGCTCTTCGCGGGCGTATGGGTCTATGCCCTGGCCCTGATGAAAAAGCGGCCTCCGCTGGCCCTGTATGAAGCCCGCAGAAGGGAGGCGGATTATCTTCCCCTTTCCGCCGTTCCTGCCCGACAGACGGAATTGCTGGTGGAGATGGAGGACAGCGATTTCTATACCCACCGCGGCGTTGACCCCGGTGAAATCCGCTGCGCCATTCATCTGAATTTCGGCGCGAAGAAGATCGTCTACGGCGGCAGTACCATCACCATGCAGCTGGCCAAGAACCTCTATTTCCGCTTCACACACAACTATCTGCGCAAAACAGCGGAAATCCTGATCGCTCTGGCCCTCGAACGGAAACTGGGCAAGGAGCGCATCCTGGATTTCTATATCAATATCATCTACTTCGGCAACGGAACTTACGGTCTTTCGGAAGCGGCCCGGTTTTACTTCAGCAAACCGGTCTCAGCCCTGACGCTGAATCAGATGTTCCTCCTGGCCTGTCTTCCGGCAATCCCGACCAGGGGCAACCCCGTTCAGTATCCTGAAGTCTTCGAACGCGTCCGGAACAGGCGCCTGAATTATCTTCTCCGGGAGAAGAAAAAGCCGCTCATCTCGCAGGATGAAGCTGCTGCGATTTTCGCGAATACTGCATCCTGCCTGGACCCGGAGCTGAGAAAACCGGATGATTTTACCCGCTCCTATCCCCAGACCATTCCCCGCATCAACGAGCGCTACGGAAGATTTGCTCCGAAGGGGCGGAAAGCATGATTCAGTGTCACAGGGACGGCTCTCATTGACTGATTCGGAGGTGTTTTCATGAATCTGACCCTGGAAAACATCCAGCGGACCGTGGATCAGGCGGACCGCTTTATGGAAGCCAACGGCGCGGACCGTCAGAAGCGGCTGGCCTACCGCCTGCTGCTGGAGCAGCTGCTGCTGGGCTACCGCGACCTGTACGGAGAAGAAATCTCTTATCGTCTGGTTCTGAAGCGCACATGGAAACGGGTGTTCCTGTCGCTGCATGTCGCCTGTGAAAGCCGGAACCTGCTGAAGGAGCAGGCAAGATTCATTGCCGATAAAATACAGGAAAACTTTCCCCGTGGCCTTTTCTGGAAATATATCAGGCATCAGAATATCATTTTCTGCACTTTCCAGACTCCCATGAAGGACTTCCGGAGCCTCCGGTATATCTGGCAGTATATGCGGAATGAAAAGCACACCTTCCGGTGGGCTGTATTCCTGCGCTTTCTCAATATGGCGCTCTCCGTCCTGGAACCGCTGCTCTCCGCCTGGATCATCGTGGCCTATACGGAGTCGGAAATCCGGAAAATTGCCCTGCTGGCGCTGCTGATCCTGGGCCAGGGGGTGCTGAGCAGCCTGATCAACTATGGCGCGAGCCGCTTGCTCCGGGCGACCTACGCGTCCATGCAGAAACGGATGCAGATCGATCTGGCGGCGCGGATTCTGCGCATCCGGACAGACCGGATGGACAAAGCCGGCAGCGGTGCCTTTTCACGGCGCTTGCTCAATGATACCGCCGATATCGTTGACGGGATCGATGAACTCCTGGGAACGTTCACGGAAGCCTTCCGGCTGATCAGCCTGCTGATCGGTTTCGCCATCGTCTCCGTTCCGATGTTTCTGTTCGAGCTGGCGCTTTTTGTGATCTATATGCTCATTCAGCGGGCGCACAGCAAAAGCCTGCAGCAGAACGGCCGTGAAACCAGCGTGGCCAATGAACGGCACAGCGGCTTTGTCAGCGAAATGGCCCGCGCCCACCGGGATATCAAACTGCTTCACTGTGAAGACAGTTTTATGGAAAAATTCAACGGAAGCGTCCGTGAAAGCGTGGATCTGGCATCCCGGATGCGCCGCAGGTCAATGAATTTCATTCTGCTGCGCTCCCAGTTTGTCAGCTGGACCAGCTGCGCCTATATGTTTCTGCTGGCGTTTCTGATGGCGAACCACAGCATGGCTCCTTCCACCGCGCTGGTTCTGTTCAACTACAACGGCAGGGTATATACCTGCGCCTCGGATCTGGCGAACCTGATGTCTACCGCTTACAGCCTGGGCGTTTCCATTGAGCGGATTTACCAGCTGATGAACAGTCCGGATTATGCGTGGGAGCAGTTTGGCACCCGGCATCTGGATCATGTGCGCGGCGAGCTGGAATTGCGGGATGTCTCCTTCTCCTACCGCCAGGCGGACGGAAAAGAAAACAGGGTGCTGCGCGGCGCCTCCCTGAAAATCCATGCCGGCGAATCGGTGGCCCTGGTAGGACGAAGCGGATGCGGAAAAACCACCATCCTTTCCCTTTTCTCCCGCCTGTACGACGCGGACAGCGGATCGGTCCTGATCGACGGCGTTCCCGTGGAATCGCTGGATCAGGATACGATTCGCGGAAATATCACCGTGGTAAGCCAGATGCCCTATCTGTTCAATATGAGCATCCGGGACAATCTGGCGGTTGTGAAAAAGGATCTGACGGACGAGGAAATGATCGAAGCCTGCAAAGCCGCCTGTATTCATGAGGATATCATGGCCTTCCCGGACGGCTACGGCACGGTGGTCGGAGAAGGCGGCGTGCAGCTGTCCGGCGGTCAGCGCCAGCGGATCGCGCTGGCCCGGAGCCTGCTGCGTGAAACGCCGATTATCATGCTGGACGAAGCCACCTCCGCCCTGGACAACACCACCCAGTCCGACGTCACCCGGGCAATCGAAAAAACGCGCGGCGGACGCACGGTGATCATCATCGCTCACCGGCTGTCCACCGTCATGAACTGTGAGCGCCTGTTCTTTATCTCGGAGGGCAGGGTGCTTGCCAGCGGAACGCATCAGGAGCTGCTGGCAGGCTGCGAGGAATACCGCAGGCTTTACAGCGAGGAGCTCCCTTCCTGACGGGCGCGGTCCTCCCGTATGCTTTCAAACTGTTTTTGTTCCCGGGGATATGGTATGCTCCGAAGGGGGAGAACGGCTCCGGGAGCAGCGGCCTGCGGAACGGGACGTTTTCCGTCAGGAAACAGAAGAAGGAGGAAGGAGAGCTATGCGGGATGTACCGGGAAAGACGAAGCAGCTGCCGGAGTCCATCGCTGCCGTGCTCGGCGGTCAGGCCGGGAAGACGGACAGCCTCGGAAAATCCGGGGCGCAGGTGCTGCTTTTTGACGACTATGTGCTGAAAATCCGCCCCGCGGACAGCTGGGATACCGCGGATGTGAAGATCCTGCAGTGGCTCTCCGGAAAAGCGCCCGTTCCTCAGGTCGCGGCCCATGAGGTGCGGGACGGACGGGACTGGCTGCTGATGTCGCGGATCCGGGGAGCGGAACTGTGCAGGCCGGAGATCATGAACAACCCCGTCCTGCTCCTGGACTGCATGGCGGAGGCGCTGCAGATCCTCTGGTCCATCCCCGCGGCCGGCTGCCCGTTCGAAAGGACCGTGGCGGATAACCTTTCCCATGCGGAGGCGGCGATCCTCTCCGGATGTTTCGATCCTTCCGGCTGCGAGCCGGAAACGTTCGGGCCGGGCGGCTTTGAAAACCCGAAGGCCCTCCTGGACTGGCTGCGAAGCAGCCTGCCGCCCCAGGACCGCGTGGTTACCCACGGGGACTTCTGCCTGCCGAATCTCTTTACGGACGGGAAGCGCTTTACAGGCTTTATTGACGTAGGCAGCGCCGGAGCCGGCGACCGCTGGATGGACCTGGCCCTCGGCTGGCGGAGCCTGAAGCACAACAGCGACGGGCACTACGGAAAAGTCTATCCGCAGATTGACCCGGACGATCTGTTCCGCGCGGCAGGGGTTCCGAAAGATGAGGAGAAACTCCGGTACTATCTCCTGCTGGATGAACTGAACTGAGGACGCGGAAAAATCCGCCGGAGCCTTTTGCACCGGCGGATCAGTCGTTTTTTTTCAGATGTCATACTTTTTCAGCAGCAGGTCCAGCCCTTCCCGCAGCAGGATCGCTTCCCCGACGCCTTCCCGTTTCGACAGCCTGGACAGCCGCTGCAGCTGGTCCTGCGTGAAATGACTGGTTTTGGGGACCATTTTTTCTTCCCTGGCCATAGCCACTTTGTTGCCGCCGGCGACCTTGGCCCGGTACAGCGCGCCGTCCGCCTTCCGGATCAGCTCCGCGCAGCGGTTCGCGTCCTCAAAGGCGGTCGCCATGCCCGCCGTAATGGTCTGCCGGACGCCGTCCGGCGTTTTTACATTGCAGTTGTTCTTCATGTCGTTGAGCAGCAGGAAGATCTCCTCCCGCTCCATGGTTCCGCGGAAGATGATCCCGAACTCGTCCCCGCCGATCCGGAAAACCTTTGCGTCCTCCGGCATGCTGGCCCGGATGTATTTCCCGGTCTCGATCAGCACGCGGTCTCCTTCCTCCCGGCTGAAGTCCTTGTTGATGTGATCAAATTTGTCGCAGTCCACCAGGGCGATGACGACGACCTCTCCGTTCGCTTCCGCGTCGGAATTCAGAATGCTGCTGATTTCCTCCTCAAAGGCGTCTCCCGTCGGAAAACGCAGCGCGTCGTTCACCGCGCTGATCTTCTTCTCCGCGTGGATTTTCCCCAGATCCTTGTGATCCTCCACGGTAATGGGATGCATTGCTTCCTGCTTTTTCATTTTCATGTTCTCCTTTCAGTCATATAACTTAATATTATTTTTCAGATAATATCAGATAGCTAATACTTATTACATATTCTTTTGCGTGTCAATCCCCCAAATAAAAAAAATCCGGAATAAACTTTCCGGATTTTCCGGACCGCGGAGAATCTCCGGGTCCTGAAGGGGGAAGGGGACGCCTTTTCAGGCGCAGCGCTTACGCGTACTGGTATTGCTTCCTGTATTTCTTGAAGAAGAGGAGCGTCATGACCGTCGCCAGCAGTTCGGAGAACACGACGGAGTACCATACGCCGTAGAAGGCTGCTTCGTAGCTGGAGCCCCAGATATGGAAGAAGAGGACCGGCACGGCGACGATGGTGGCCAGGTTGAATACCAGCGTCCGGACGATGGAGATAATGGCGGAAACCTTCCCGTTGTTGAAGGCGGTAAAGAGTCCGGAACCGAAGGTCGGGATTCCCTTGAACAGGAAGGACAGCGTGAAGATCGAGAGGCCGTCGACCGTGATCTGCGTAAGATCCGCATCCCCGTGGGAGAAGGCGCTGGCCAGCGGATGGGACAGAAGTTCGATGATCACCGTCGACACGATGCTGAAGATAATGACGATTGTCAGGCTCTTCTTATACAGATTCTTCAGGTTATCCGTATTGCCGGCGCCATAGTTGTAGGAGATCAGCGGGGAGACGCCGAGCACGAAGCCGGTGGCGATGGCGGTAAAGATCGAGTTGACATAACCCACCGTACCGTAGGCGGCAACGCCCATGTCGCCGATCATGTAGAGGAAAAGGCTGTTATAGACGACGTTGATCAGGGAACCGGAAATGTTGGTGAAGAATTCAGACGAGCCGTTCCCGCAGGTTTTGAGCAGCGCTTTTCCGTCTTTCAGCGGCTTTCCGAGGCGCAGCAGGCTCTTGTTTTTGCTGGCGAAATAAATCATGGGAACCAGACCGCCGATAAAGAGGCCGCCGGCGGTCGCGATGGCCGCGCCCTGAACCGCTTTGACCGGATCGCCCTGGGACCAGACGCCGACCAGAAGCGCGTCGCCCACGACGTTCGTAACGCCGGCCAGCACGGTGAACAGAAGGCCGAGCCCCGGCTTCTTCGCCGTCGCCAGGAAGCTCTGGCAGTAGAACTGCAGCATGAAAAGCGGAATCGCCGGAATCAGGATGCGGCTGTAGGAGAGACAGTATTTCATCATCTCGTCCGTCGCGCCCAGCGCCCGCAGGATCGGCTCCATCGTGAACCAAAGGACGACGGAGCAGGCCACGCCGATCGCGACCAGAACATAGGCGATAAAGGAGAAGAGACCGTTGGCCCGCTGTGTGTCTCCCTCGCCCAGCACCTTGCCGACCAGGGCGCTCCCGCCGGTACCGAACATAAAACCGACGGCCGCGACGATCATGAAAATCGGGCCCACCTGGTTCAGCGCGGCAAAGGCTGTCGTTCCTCCGAAGTTGGAAACGAAAATCCCGTCGACGATCGTATAGAGCGATGCAAGAAGAACGGCGATGATCGTTGGCATGACATACTTAAACAGTTTTCCCAGGGTAAATTTCTGTGTCAGGACTTGGGTGTTCGCGTCCATAAGACCACTCCTCGAAAAAAATATATGTGGTTTAAAAAAACGAAATGATTATAGCATGGAAATCCGCAAAATTTCAACAGGAATCTGTTCCGGACGACGGAACGCTCAAACGAATACGGCCGCCGGAAAGGATGCGTGCGCGATGCGGCAGAAGAACCGCCGCTCGCCCAGCTGCCGGTACGTACAATCACAGCAGTCGCACATGCAGACATGCCATGCGGGAGCGTTACAATGCCGTGCTGATTTCAAGAGGATGTGCTTGATTTGTGGCAAATGTATGTTATACTGAATACAAAAAAAGGAAGAGAGAAGGATAATGATGACCCGGCGTCTTACGAAGAAGGAAATGTGGATCTTTGCGATTGGACAGCTTGGATGGTCAATTCTTGGCGGAATCATTAATACATGGTTGGTGACATTTTATCTTCCAACACAAAGCGCTGTTGATAACGGAGCCAGGTTTTACGTGCCGACCGGTTTAATCATCTTCGGCGTTTTGACTGTCCTTGGGCTGATTACATTTATATGCCGGATTTTCGATGCAATTACGGATCCCTGGATTGCATCCCTTTCAGACAGAAGCAGGAACCCTAAAGGACGCCGAATTCCATTCATGCAAAAAGCGGCTGTACCGTTTGCTGTGATTACAGTTCTGGTTTTCTTTGCTCCGGTGGAGAGTATCAGTACGATCAATATCATATGGGTTCTTGTTTTCCTGATTCTTTATTACTTATTTATGACCATGTACTGCACACCGTATAATGCACTGATCTCTGAATTTGGGAAAACCCAGGAAGATCGTATGTATATTTCGACTGCGATTTCTCTGACTTTTTTCTTTGGAACACTGATTTCATATCTTCCTTTTGTTTTTGCATCCTTCCTTCAATCGGCGGTCAGCTATGCGTGGAGCTACCGGATTCTTTTCATCATCCTTGCTCTTGTCGCGCTCATCTGCATGCTGATCCCTTGCTTTAAACTGAAGGAGCGGGATTTTGTTGACGCAGCGCCGAGTGAAAGCAATGCAATGAAAAGCCTGGCTAAAACATTTAAAAACCAGAATTTCCGAAGATTTGCAGCTTCCGATATAGCCTATTGGATCGGACTGACGTTATTTCAGACAGGCTTGCCGTTTTTTGTGAAAGTTTCCATGCAGCTGGATGAATTTTACACAACGGTTTTTCTTGGCGGAATGACGGTGCTTTCAGCCTGTTTTTATCCTTTTGTATCAAAACTTGTGTCCAGGCACGGGAAGAAAAAGCTCGTTGTTTTCGGCTTCTTTGGCCTGGCGCTTGCCTATGTGATTACTGCTCTGATTGGATTGATTCCGGGACTGACCGGAATTGTGCCCGGAATTCTGATTGTTATTGTTGCAGCGTTCCCTATGGCGCTTCTTGGAATAATCCCGCAGGCGATCGTTGCTGACGTAGCTGAACAGGATTCAGTCCTGACCGGAGAAAAAAGGGAGGGTATGTTTTTTGCGGCGCGTACCTTTGCCATGAAGTTTGGACAATCCATTGCAATGCTGGTGTTTACATCCCTTGCCGTCCTGGGGACAACACAGGACCTGACCAGCAATGATCTGACAGCTTCGCCGGTTGGACTTCGAATTGTTGCGATTGCTGCAGTGGTTTTCTGTATACTGGGAGCAGTGATTTTACTCAGCTATGACGAAAAGAAAGTGATGAACGATATAACGAGCCATAAATCATAAAAGACTTGTGCCGGAACACAGAATCAGGCATGAGAGAGGTAAAACTCAAGAATGCTATGCCACCAGGGGAAAAGAACCGTATCAGCAGAACGGTATATTTCATGCCTGGCTTCCCGGACAAAAACTCTTCTGCCCTGAGGTACCCGGCTGATGAAAGCTTCCTGGGGTTCCGGAAGAACGTTGCAATCATTCTCTGCAGTAAAGAGAAGAACAGGGCACATGATTTTTTCAGGTGCACCTTTTGCGAGGATTTTATCGGTAACTGCAAGCGATTCCCTCGTCCAGCCATATGTTGGTACACAATTATGAAAGCATTCATTGGACGTTTTTACAGCGTCATACCAGGCAAAACGCTGCGGATCCGTCGCGCATGAAGTTGAAAAATCTTCGGGACCGGACCAGGGTTTCATAAAGAATGGATATTTTTTACTTTTTCCACAGGCACAGGCAATCCTGCAGACTGCGTTCGCAATGGGTTGAGGAACGCCATTGGTATATGGCGCAATCATCGGGGCACACAGAACAGCGGCTTTAAATACTTCCGGGAATTCTTCCAGAAAGAGCGAGGTTACAGCGCCGCCCATGGAATGTGAGAAAACAAAGAAAGGCCGGGTGGAACGGGAATACTTCCCGGACGGCCCATAATAATTGTATACTGCTTTCAAGTCATCAACATAGTCTTCAAAATGTTCCACATGCGTAACGGATAAATCAGCGAGCCCTTCCGGCCGCCATGAACGTCCATGACCACGCTGATCGTATGCTATAACAGAGAGTTGATTATGAAGAAGGGAAAAAATCAACTCAGCGTATTTATAGGCGTTTTCAGTGAATCCATGGACGATCAGGACGGTGCCGATGGGATTTTCCGCGCCGTAAAAAACGGTGTACAGGTTCTTGTTTTCTTTTCCCGGGATGTTTTTCGGCACTTCTTTTTCCTTGAGCCAGGGAAGAACCTGGCTTTCCATAACTTCAGAATACTGATCTGATGTGATCAGAAAATCGTCATTAAAAACTGCTGACAAAACGATCCCTCCGTTTCATTTTTTTCTTTCTGAAGGATTATTTCCTGATCCAGAGGTATTCGCCGGTACGGAGCATGCAGGTTTCACGGTTGATGTGGGGGTTCCATGTAATTCATCCAGACTGAGTTCGCGCATGTCCGTTACCCCTTTTCACTTTTCTTTCTGAAAAGGATTATACCATGAATCAGCAAATGAATATCGGGACGGTTCCGGA
>CAMJTZ010000011.1 GCA_946408865.1 uncultured Clostridia bacterium | reverse complement strand
CCGGCATGGGGAAAACATCCGGACAGATCACTTCGAAGCGCCGGAACTGGATGAACGCAGCCAGCAGAAGTACAAAGAAATGCAGGATATCTTTTCAAAAGAAGAGGAAGCCGTTTCAAAATACGGTGAAAATATGTATTTCTGGCCTGATGAAATCAAGGTGGCGATATACGGCGATCTGTATGGTCTGCCCTATGCGATACCGGAACCGGAAGAATATGCTGCGGCCCTGGAGGATGCAAGGAAATTCATCATGGAAAAATACGGAGCAGACGCGTTGGAAAAACTGGGAGATTATAAAGTGGGATATCTGTTCCAGAAGCTGGTTGATGATGAAAACATAGAAACAAAAGCAACGCAGCTGATGTGGGATATTATGATCACTACAGATCCTGAGTTCCTGTCAGACGGCTACAGGGTGCAGTTCCAGAGAGTCATTGACCACGAAACCGGCGAGGAGGAGATTCTGGACGTCACTGTTGAACACGCAACTCTGGGATTTGGCTGATATCCCGCAAGCAGAATGCTCGACTGCAAGGCCGGGCATTTTTGCATAATATTCGAAAATGTGCAAAATTAATAATCTGATATTCGATATTTTCCTGTCAGGGAACGTCTATATATGCGAAGACCCTTTGAGAGGAGGTGCGACCCATGGAAGCTGTCAAGGATCCGGACAGCCTGCGGGATCAAACCATTGAGAAACTGATTTTACAATACCAGACACCGCTGCTGCGCCTGTGTTATATCCAGCTGCAGGATCGGACGCTGGCAGAAGACGCCGTACAGGAAACATTCCTGAAGGCTTACAGGGGATATGCACAGTTCCGGGGAAACTGCAGCGAAAAAACCTGGCTGACGCGCATTGCGATCAATACCTGCCGGGATTTTCAGCGCGGCGGCTGGTTCAGGCACACAGACCGGAGAATTACACCGGATATGCTTCCTGTCGGAACAGTACAGCCGGATGACGAGGATCTGGATTTGTCGCTGGCTGTAATGGAACTTCCCCGGAAGATCCGGGAAGCGATCATTCTTTATTACTATCAGGACATGAGCACGGAGGAGATTGCTGAAACACTGGGTATTGCCCAGTCATCAGTATCCAACCGATTGCGACGAGGCCGGGAAAAGCTTCGAAAAATGCTGGAAGGGAGGGATCAGAATGCGTGAGGATCTGAGTAGAGCAAAAATGCATAAAGCAATTGATTCAACGCTGTCCGGACTGAACGGTGATCCCTGGCTGTTTCAGCGTGTCTCCGCCCGTGTTGCGGAAGGAGAAATTAAAGTGAAGAAAAAACTGTCTGCCGGATTGATCCTGGCAATTGTGATTTTGCTGATTGCGGTAACAGCGCTGGCTGTCGCCCTGTTATCCCCGAAAGAAGTGGTGGAACAGGTGGCTGTACCCATGGCGCAGAAAAATGACCGGGACTGGCGTGTGGAAACAGATTTCACGCCGGATGAACTGGCTGCCTTCATCCGGGAGTGCAACGAAAACGGCATTGACCTGGATGAAAACGATGCAATCATGAAAGCCTTCCGGAACGGGCAGGGTTATAACGAGCAGGAAGCAATTATGGCTGTCTGTCGTACTGCTTTCGGCGGTACCTACGGAGAATGGACCATTGCGGAACAGCACTGGTTCCAGGATGTAATGGTGGCTATCGGCTGGGCTGAACAAAATTATGTGGCCCTTCCCGGGCCGGACGACTTGACCGAGGAAGAAGCCAGGGCACGGCTGATTGCTGCCATTCGTGAAAAGTTCGGAGCAGATCTTCCGCTGGAGGATAAAACGCAGTATGAAACCAGCCTGAGCTATTCCAATGAAACCGAACTGGTTGAAGTCTGGACTTTAATCTGCCATCCCCGGACAGAGAGGGCTGAAGTTTTCTATACTGCGTCTCTTGACAAGGACGGCAACGTCATTAATGTGATCTCAACAGACTATGGCCGTCCGCAGACGCTGGAAGACCGCGGTTATAATTTCACCCTGACGGAAGAGGAAGCCGTACACCTGGCTGCTGAAGACCTTCGCACCCAGACGGGAAAGGATATACCTCTGGAAGATCCTGAAAAATATCATTCCTTTGTTTATCGTGAAATATCGCCTGTAGGCTGGAACGTGAGTTTTGTCAGTCATACCAGCGACTGGGGCAGATGCTCTGTTTTTGTAAATGACGCCACGCGTGAGGTGACGGTGAACAGCATTGATGTGGACGAAATCACGGCCGACAATATCCTGGCCCGGTATCGCAATCAATATGGCTGGTACTCTGAATGGGATCCTGCTGTCTGGGCAGAAATCGCCGGCCGTGCCTCAGACCTCAAAGCGGAAACAGCAGAAGGACGTGTCGTAAAAGCTACCCCCTGGATCGACTGGCGGGAAGGCTTGCTGACCCGGGATGAAGCGGAGGAAAAAGCCTTCCGGCAGACCGGGATCAAAATGGGAGATGTGAACTGTGCCTGTATCATAGACGCGGATCCTCATCCCATCTGGAAATTCCGTCTCCTTCCCTGGGATGATAGCTACCAGGATTCTGTGGTGGTGGAAATTGACGCAGTGACGGGCGAAATGACAGACCTGGATATGTATAAGAGCGATCATTCCGATCTGGAACCTTCGTATCACATGATTACCCTGCGCAGGATCTGGTCTTCCCTGGAGGTAGAGAAAAATGGTATCCTTCCTGTTGCCAGGCTCGCTGTGCTGCATCGTTTTTCAGATATGACTCTTGATATGCCGGAAGTGGATGACCTGCCGATTTTTGACCTGCGATACTGGCAGCCGGAGATCCAGGACCGGGTCGTCCGGTTCCGCAGTCAATGGAGCGATCTGCCGGATTATGAGGTTGAAGTGGATGGGAACGGTATGGTCATTCGAACCGAAGAGAAAGAATCCAGCGGAACGGGGCTGTTGCCGGAAGAGCTGAACCGTGAAAGCATCGATGAGTCCTTATATGAAATAGATAGCCAGGCTATGGCTGATGCCCAGCAGGCATACGGCCTGAACGACTACACCTGGCCGCTGAATGTGCAATCAGCAGTCTTTGACGCTGAATGGCGAACCGTTCCCAGGGAAGGGGAAATGACGCTGGACGAAGCGGTTGCCTTTGCCAGGGAACAGCTGCCGCCGGAAGCTGCAGAATACGCAGCTGACAGTACTGTTGGTGTGCTCTGCCAGCGTTTGGATGAAGGACTGCCCGAAGAAAAAGTCCGCTGGATGATTACTTTCATGGCAGATCCTGCTGTTAGGGATGGATGGCGTGTTACCTTCCTGGATGCCAGTAATCCGGATCATGAATACAGCGTTATTGTAAATGAACCAGGGGATAATTCAAACGGATAATTTCTGTTAAACCACGCGGGGATCCCGGAAATCACGGGATCTCCTCTTTTTTTGATTTCGCTTCCGGGGGAACAAAAGCGGACATCCCTGTTCCCAAAACTGTTGCTTTGCAAAGTATTCTGAAATGTGAATAGGCTCTTCTGAAATGTGAATAGGCTCTTGTCAGCTTCTCTTACGTTTCCGGCGGTTGATTCTCAAATCCCAGGAAAGTATAGTCCTCCGCTTCGACGGCGGCTTTTACCGCCTGTTCGTCCGTTTCCCCGGAGAGAAGCAGCACAGCAGTTCCGGCTTCATGGCTGACTTCGGCGCTGGCCACGAAGGGCAGGGCTTCAAGCGCCTTCTTTACCGTGGCTTCGCAGTGTTCGCACATCATGCCTTCAATCCTTACCGTGGCCCGTGCTGCTTCATGCTGTTTTTCTTCGGATGCTTTGATTGCTCCGATGGATACGGGCTTCCCGTTGTTTCCGCGCAGCGGCCTGTCATGGGAGGTATCCCGGATCCTGAACAGGTTCAGCCGCAGCGCGTTCATGCACACCGTGAAACTGGAGAGGCTCATGGCCGCCGCGCCGATCATTGGATTCATCTTCCAGGCAAAAAGCCCTGCCGCCACCGGGATGCAGATTAGGTTATAGAAGAAGGCCCAGAACAGGTTCTCATGGATATTTCGCAGCGTGGCGCGGGAAAGCCGGATCGCTGTTGCCACATCCATCAGGGAACTGTTCATCAGGACAATATCCGCGGAATCCATTGCGACGTCTGTTCCGGCTCCGATGGCAATGCCGGTGTCGGCCCGCATCAGAGCCGGCGCGTCGTTGATTCCGTCGCCGACCATCGCTGTCCGGCCGCTTTCCCGGAGCTGCCGGATCACGGCTTCCTTCCCGTCGGGCAGTACGCCGGCAATGACGTCATCCACGCCGGCGGCTGTTCCGATGGCCCGGGCGGTACGTTCATTGTCGCCGGTCAGCATGACTACATGGAGTCCCTGCCGTTTCAGCTGGCGGATTGCCTCCGCAGAGTCCGGCTTGATTCGGTCCGCCACGGCGATGACGCCGATCAGATTCCCGTCTTCCGCGAAGAACAGGGGAGTCTTTCCCTGCTCCGCAAGGCTCAGGGCTTTCCTGTCCAGCGCTTCGGGGATCCCGGCCAGCCCGCCGATGTAGGTCCTGTTTCCTCCGCGGAGGTCATGACCGTCCATCTTTGCGGTCAGTCCGTTTCCGGGGAGGGCCGTAAAGTCCGATACCTCCGATACTTCCATTCCGCGGACTTTCCCTTCGGCTACGATGGCCCCGGCCAGCGGATGTTCACTCTTCTGCTCCAGCGCGCAGGCTTTCCGGACCAGCTCCTCTTCCGTATATCCGTCCGCGGGGCAGATGTCTGTCACCTGCGGTTCGCCGGTGGTGATGGTTCCGGTTTTGTCCAGCGCAATGATCTGTACCCGGCCGGCGTTTTCCAGCGCTTCACTGGTCTTGAACAGGATCCCGTTCTTCGCGCCCATGCCGTTACCGACCATGATCGCTACGGGCGTTGCAAGCCCCAGGGCGCAGGGGCATGAGATGACGAGGACGGAGATTCCCCTGGCCAGGGCAAAACTGACGGATTCTCCCGCGATCAGCCATCCAGCCACAACCGCGAGGGAAATGGCGATTACCGCGGGAACAAAGACCCGGGACACCTTGTCGGCAATCCGGGCGATCGGCGCTTTGGTGGCCGCGGCGTCGGACACCATATGGATGATCTGCGCCAGGGTCGTATCCTTACCGACACGGGTTGCCCGGCATTTCAGATACCCGGAAGTATTGATTGTTGCCGCGCTGACCGTATCGCCTTCCGCCTTGTCCACGGGGATGGATTCTCCAGTGAGGGCGGATTCGTTTACCGCGCTGGAACCTTCCAGCACGATCCCGTCCACCGGGATGTTCGCGCCGGGACGTACCACAAACAGGTCGCCGGCCTGTACTTCCTCTACAGGAACTTCTGCTTCGGCTCCGTCCCGCAGCAATACGGCAGTTTTCGGCGCCAGGCGCATCAGGCTTTTCAGCGCGTCTGTGGTCCGGCCTTTGGACCTTGCCTCCAGCATCTTGCCGACGGTGATCAGCGCGGGAATCATAGCGGCGGACTCAAAGTACAGCTGGTTGTGATACAGGTCCATCAGCTCCATATTGGAAGCGCCGGCGGTAATCATTCCGCACATCTTATAGAAGACATACAGGCTCCAGCCGAAGGAAACGGAAGAGCCCAGCGATACCAGCGTATCCATGTTCGGCGCACGGTGGACCAGCGCGCTGAACCCGCTGGTAAAGAATTTCCGGTTGACGATCATGACAGCGGCCGCAAGAATCATCTGGGTCAGTGCCAGGGCCAGGTGGTTGTGGGTAAAGTAAGCGGGGAGCGGCCATCCCCACATATTGAATCCCATGGTGATATACATGAGGGCAAGCAGGAAAGCCGCAGACAGGATCAGGCGCTTCCTGAGCTTCGGTGTTTCCCGGTCCCTC
Source organism: uncultured Clostridia bacterium (assembly GCA_946408865.1). The sequence goes on along the minus strand of CAMJTZ010000011.1, from coordinate 17,210 downwards.
AGCGCGTCCTCTTCCGCAGCAAAGGGGCTGTCCGCCGCCGTATTCCTGCGGTCACCGTTTTTGACAGCGGCGCCGTAGCCGGACTTTTCCACGGCACGGATAATCTCTTCCGGCGCAGCGGTTCCTTCCACGCCCATGGAATTGGTCAGGAGGCTGACGGATACAGCGGTTACGCCGGGAACGCCGGAAACCGCTTTTTCCACCCGCGCCTGGCAGGCTGCGCAGCTCATTCCTGTGACAATATACTGTTTCATGATATAACCCCGCTTACTTCATCAGCTTCTGCAGCATGGTGACAAATTCATCGATGGCCGATTCATCGCCGGAACGGACATCCTCCGCAACACAGCTCCGGATGTGGCAGGCCAGCAGTTTTTTGCTGAAACTGTTCAGCGCTGCAGTTACCGCTGAAACCTGAATCAGGATATCCGGACAGTACGCGTCATTCTCCACCATGTTCTGAATGCCGCGAATCTGCCCTTCCGCCAGTTTCAGGCGCTTCAGCAGGTCTTTCTGTTCCTCCGGCGTCCGCTTCTTTTTTCTGTCCCCGCAATGTGGGCAGGTGCTTTTTTCACTCATCGGTTTTCCCTCCGTCTGATCGTAAAATACCCCATGGGGGTATCACTGCGGAATACAGTGTATACCCCCGTGGGGTATCTGTCAAGCGAACTGCGAAAAGAAATTTTTTCGCGGTCAGGAATTCAGAAGAACGATAAAAGTTGTTCCCTCGTCTTCACGGCTCTCCACGGATATCTTTCCGTGATGCGCTTCCACAACGGAACGCGCAATGGCCAGTCCCAGACCGTGACTGCCGGTATCATGGCTGTGCGCCGGGTCCGCACGCCAGAAACGGTCGAAAATCCGTTCCTGATCCTCCGGTGCGATCGCTTTTCCTGTGTTGAAAACGCGGATCTCCCGCTGTTTGCCCCGGGCGGCGAGGGAAATGCGGATGTGTCCTTTTTCGTCGGAATACTTCAGCGCATTGGAAAGAAGGATGACAGTAAGCTGTTTGATCATTTCCTCGTTGCCGGTACAGCCAATCCCGTCCGGAATGTCTGTTTCGAACGTTTTTCCGGCTTCATAGACGGTGCTCTCAAAGGGGAGAATCACATCCAGCAGCGCATGACTCAGATCAAACGGTTTCATCTCAGCCCTGGCATCACTGCGGTCCAGCCGGGCAAGGGTCAGCAGGTTTTTTACGAGAGAATCCGTACGTTTTACCTCTGAGCGGATATATCCAAGGTATTCATTGGAACCGATTTCCTGCTCCAGCACTTCGGCATTGGCGGATATGACGGCAAGGGGCGTTTTCAGTTCATGGCTGGCATCGGATACAAACTGCTTCTGCCGCATGAACGCGTCCTCCACAGGCTGTATCATGCGGCGGATCAGAAGCCAGGCCAGCAGCGAGAGCAGGAGACACGCTGAAGCGGCAACAATGACGGTGGAACGCAGGGTTTCCGAGGCGGACAGGAAATCCAGCCGGGCATCCAGAACCAGCAGGACTGTCTGGCTTTCTTCTTCGTCTTTCAGGTAAAACTGTGTACCGATCCGGCCGTTTTCTTTGCCGTCTGCCAGGATACTCTCCGCAAGGATGTGCACCTGTTCATCAGTATAGAGATCTGTCCGCTCAGAGGTCCAGGAAGCGACGGAGTTGTCTTCATTCAGGAAAATGGTATAGGAATTTCCGAGGCCGGCGGCAGCGGCATCTCTGCCGCTGCGGATTTCCATTGGTTCTCCCCGGCCTCCGCGCTGGTTTCTGCCTATATGCTCAGGGCGGGTGTCTTCCATGTCATCCGGCCGCGGCGGCCGGCTTTCCGGGTCAGACAGACTCATTTTCCCGTGCCCGGCCATGAAAGCGAGAGAGGATTCCGCCTGAGAAGTGATATTCCGTTCGATGGACAGGTGAATGGCCAGTACGATACCGGCGGACACGAGAATCAGAACGGCGATGACCATAATTGTCATGCGCCGGCGAAGACGCCTGATCATGTTTCTTCCTCCAGTGAGTAACCTACGCCGCGGGTTGCCTTGATTTTTACGCGGGATCCGATGAAGCTCATTTTTTTCCGCAGGAAGGAGACATAAACTTCAAGGTTGTTGTATTCCGCGTCGCTTTCCAGCCCCCAGACGCGGTCCTGCAGGGTTTCCTTTGTCAGAATCTGTGCCGGGTTGCGCAGGAAGATTTCCATCAGCTGATATTCCTTGGCGCCAAGCTTGACTTCCTGCCCTTTATTGGTATTCTTCAGTTTTCCGTCCTTCTGATCCAGCGTGATATCGCCGAAGGACAGGGACATCATCGGCGCCCGGTCTCCCCGGCGGGTGATGGCGTGCAGGCAACTGATCAGTTCCGCGGACTCAAAAGGCTTGGGAAGGTAATAATCCGCGCCGCTGTCCAGGCCGGTCAGGCGGTCTTCCAGCGCGGTGCGGGCAGTCAGCATAAGGACCGGGGTGGAAACCTTTTCCTTCCGGAGAGCACGCAGAACGGAAAAACCGTCCATTCCGGGAAGCATCACATCGAGAATGATGGCATCATACTCTGTGCTCATCGCCCAGTCCAGCCCGTCGGTTCCGGTATATACCGGGTCCACGGTGATCCTTTCTTTTTCCAGCAGTTTGCAGACTGCTGCGGAGAGATTCTTTTCATCTTCCACCAGTAAAACACGCATATTGTTTTTCCTCCATGCTTCTGATGATATCACAGCCGCTGCCGGACGGCAACAAGGGACTCCCGGCAGAATCCGGGAGTCCGGGGGAGAAAGGGAGATCAGGTAGCGTCAGAGGAAGTGCTGTTTCCTGCCGGCTGCAGCACTCCGGTCTGCGCCTGCAGGTAGGTCATGATTGCATCGTATACATCCTGACTGATGACGCCGGCTTGCAACAGTTCATCAAAAATCGTGAATTTTTCCGGTTCATCTTTATCCGTGCCGGGCTGGCTGCCGGGTTCGCCGGCTGGCGGCTGTGTTTCACCGCTGCCCTGGATGCCCTGATCCGGCGCCTGTACAGGATGAGTATTCGTATTTTCCTGTGCAGGGACCTGCGGCAGAGTGCCCTGGGAATCCTTCCCGGGCTGACGCCGCCCGCCGCGGCCAGATTTTCCGGGTGTCTGCGGAACGTTCTGATCGTTCCGGCTGTTGCCCTGCGCGGGAGACTGTTGCTGTGCATCCTGGCTGCTTTGATCCGGCGCCTTACCGTTCCGGCCGGGCTTTTGCGGACGGTTTCCACGTCCGTCTTTTCCGGCCTGCCTTGTAGCGGAAGACACCTGGTCCGTTCCCTCCGAAGATCCGATGGTTTCCGTTGCCGGGTTTGTTTCTGCTGCCTGGTTTGATTCCTCAGCCAGAGCCGGGAGCACCAACGCTCCGGCAGCCAGTGTGAGCACCATCAGGAGAGCAAGGAATTTTTTCATGAAGATCAACCTCCGTTCATAATGGGATTTGTTTTACGGTTCTTTGCCGAACCGTGTCTCCGGTGGACAGTGTCATCGTAAACCGGGGACCTTGAACGAAGATTGAAGAAGATTGACCGGCGGATTTTTTTTGTGGCATAATGGCTTTAATTCGTTCCGAAAGAAGGTTTTTGGATGAAACCGATTCTGATTGCGATCATTACCGCTGTGGCTGTGATGAGCCTGGTTTCCTTCTGGCTGATGTATTATGACAAACAATGCGCGAGGCGGGGAAAACGCCGCGTTCCCGAGAAAACGCTGTTTCTGGCCGCGGCTCTTTTCGGCGCCCTTGGTGGCACGGCCGGTATGTGGATTTTCCGGCACAAGACGAAACACTGGTATTTCGTGGTGTTTTTTCCGCTGATGCTTTTCGTTCAGGCTGCAGTCATCGGTTATGCGGTTACAAAGCTGGTGTGAGTCATGACAGTTACGCCTGTTATGTTCCTGATTGTTTGCCCGCTGCTGTTTCTGGCCGGCCTGGTGGATTCCATCGGCGGCGGCGGGGGACTGATCTCCCTGCCCGCATACCTGTTCGCAGGCCTGCCGGTGCATATGGCAATTGCCACAAACAAACTTTCCTCCGCATGCGGGACTTTGCTGGCGACAGCCCGGTTTATCCGGAAAGGACTGGTGAATTTCCGCCTGGCATTGCCGTCTGTAGCCGCGGCAGTGGCGGGATCGGCGCTGGGAGCAAAGATTTCGCTGTCCGTGAGCGAGACAGTGATGAAATATATCCTCCTGGGCGTGCTGCCGGTGGCGGCTTTCTTTGTGCTAAACCGGAAATGGTTCCGGGATGAAGGGAAGCATACAGCTGTCGCAGACAGGAGAACCTGGGTTGTCTGTGTTGTTTCCGCTTTTGTGATCGGAATGTATGACGGGTTTTACGGTCCGGGCACCGGAACGTTCCTGATCATTGCATTTACGGTATTCGCACGGATGACGGTCGGATCCGCCAACGCGCAGGCGAAGGTGATCAATCTGACCTCCAATATTACCTCGCTGACGGTATTCCTGCTGAACGGGCAGGTGCTTTTTACGCTCGGACTGGCAGCCGCCGTGTGCAATATGGCCGGAAACTGGGTGGGGTCCGGACTTGCAATCACCAAAGGAACAAAGATTGTCCGGCCGGTGATCCTGCTGGTGCTGGCGCTGCTTCTGTTAAAGATCGTTTTCAATTTCTGACAAAATGTAATCAAACAGCTGTCAAAAAACAGGAAGTACCCGGCCGGGCTTTCACGGTATACTCTGTTCAGATTCATTGACCGGGAGGATAAGAGAATGAATAAAACCGTACTGATTACAGGCACCGGAAGGCCTTATGCGCTGGGATTCAACCTGGTCCGCCGTTACCTGGAAGACGGGGACAGCGTTTTCGCTACCGTTCGCCGTCCGTCCGAGGCGCTGGAGGAACTGAAGAAGGATTATCCGGATAAACTGTTTATCCTGACGATGGATATCGGTTCCACGGAATCCGTGAACGCGGCGGCGGAGAAAGCAGGAGAGCTGACTTCGCATCTGGATCTGATTATCAACAATGCGACGACGGCGTCCGCGGACACAATGAAGGAACTGCCTGCGTTTGACCTGGACCAGATTGCGCCGGCGGTCAACATCGGCGCGGTGGGCCCTGTCCGGGTCATCAAGGCGTTTCTGCCGCTGCTGAAAAAGAGCACGGAAAGCGCGCTGATTGTGAATATTTCTTCGGAAGCGGGAAGCATCGGGAAGTGTTACCGGACCTATTACCTGGATTACGGCACGGAAAAAGCGGCGCTCAATATGCTGACGATGACCCTGCACAATTATTTCAAAAACGATCCGGATCTGAACATTATCTGCATTCATCCGGGCTGGATGCGGACAAATCCCGGGAACGACGAAGCACCGCTGATTCCGTATGAACACGCGGAAACCCTGCGCCGGCTGTTTGAAAGAAGATGGCACGACAAGGAAGGTCCGGTGTTTATCACTTATGAAGGAGAAGCTTATCCCTGGTAACAGCATGCGATGTGATTCTGAATAATCCGGTATCGCCGGATGGGAATCCATGTGCAAGACAGAAAAATAGTCCCCTCTATTTCTCCGTTTACGGTCTGTACGGCGCCGCCTTCCGCTTTTATAATCTTCAGTGAAAGGAAAGAGGAAGCCGGGGACCTGAAACGGGGAGGATGGATCATGTTTGTTGCTGCTGTTTCCATGATGCTGCTGTTTGCTGCCTGGCTTTTCAGGAATTACTGGTGGCGAATTTTCATGACAAAACGGAGCGGGACGGAAACAGAAGCCTGTGTGAGCCGGATTGAAAGCCGTAAACTCGGGCTGTACAGCGGCGGTATATTCGGCCGAAACTGTACGGTATACGACTGTTACGCCAGCTTCCGGGACGAGAATGGACGGCAGATTGAATTCAGGCTGCTGAATCCGAAAAGACAGCTGGAACCGGGCAGCCTGATTCGGATCAAATACTTTTCCAGAACACAGGATTATGCCGTAGTGACGGAAGTCATGAAAAAGGGTCTCCCATGCAGTAAACGGGAGCCCTCTGTTTTTTATTGCGGATCAGGAAAAACCGCAGAGATCCTTTACAACTTCGCCGGCAATGATCAGTCCGGCAACGGAAGGGACAAAAGCGGTTGATCCGGGAATATCCCTGCGAACGGTGCATTTCCGGGTATCCGGCGGGCAAATGCAGTGCGATCTGCAGCTGATGGACGGATCTTCAAGCGGACGTTTGGGTTCTTCCGTGGAATACACCACTTTCAGGTGCCGGATGCCCCGCTTGCGGCATTCGCTCCGCATAACCCTGGCCAGGGGACACACGGAAGTTTTATAGATATCCGCAACGCGGAAAGCGGTCGGATCTGTTTTGTTTCCGGCGCCCATGGCGCTGATGATCGGGGTGCCTGATGCCTGCGCCTGTTCCACGAGCGCCAGCTTCCCGGTTACGGTATCGATGGCATCCACGACATAGTCATACAGGGAAAAATCGAATTCTGCCCTTGTTTCGGGAAGATAAAAGGTTTTATGGACCGTTACGCGGCAGTCCGGATTGATTTCCAGGATCCTTTCCGCGGCGACATCCACCTTGTATTTGCCGACTGTTTTACGGGTGGCATGCAGCTGGCGGTTCAGATTGGTCAGGCACACGCGGTCGTCATCGATCAGATCCAGCGCGCCGACGCCGGACCTTGCCAGCGCTTCCACCGTGTATCCTCCGACACCGCCGATTCCAAAAACAGCGACCCGGGACCGCGCAAGGCGTTCCATCGCCTCCGGCCCGAACAGCAGCTGGGTTCTCGAAAACTGATTCAGCATACCGGACGACTCCATTCAGAAAAATTTGTCCCGTTTCCGGACGCAGCAATCATAGCATACGGAGAGACCGGAAACAAGGTGAAAGCAGCCTGCCGGAACAGGCAGGCTGCAGAGGGGAAAACCGGTTCCGGATCAGCGGGTGAAATTGGTCCAGACACGAGGCTGCTCAGAGGCCGGAACCCCGATCTCCTTTTTCCCCAGGGCAATACTCTTCATCAGGAATACCATGTTCCGCGCCAGTACACGCATTACCTGACGGCCTTCCGCGTCTTCTTCACCCTCGCCGGGATCCCAGCCATAGATGTTGTTCCAGTACTGACTGGTGGCGACCGGCATGTTGCTGAGCGTAAAGAATTTGTTCAGTTCATCAAAAGTGGCTGTGCAGCCGGAACGCCGGGCGCTGACTACGCTGGCGCCGACTTTCAGGCTCTTGTCAAACGAGGTGCTGTAAAACAGCCGCTGCAGCGCGGACATCAGCGTACCGTTTGCGGAACCGTAATAGACGGGGGAACCGATGACCAGGCCGTCGGCTTCTCCGAATTTCACAGCCAGTTCATTCACAATATCATCAAATACACATTTGTGCTGCTTCCGGCAGCTTTCACAGGCAATGCATCCGCGGATCATCCTGCTGCCGAGGAGGATATTTTCAACCTCCACGTCGTTCTCCAGAAAAACCTGTTCCATTTCCCGGAAGGCCAGTGCGATGTTCCCTCTTGGCCGCGGGCTTCCGTTCAGCATCAAAACCTTCATGCTGCTTCCTCCTTTGTCAGTCAGGACAGGGATGTTCTATGAAATAACGGACTGTATCGTGACAGGAAACATTGTAATGATTAAAGTGCCCTCTAAGTCAAGCTGTGTATTCCGGGCGGGGCATGGAATGCGGCGGCGCGGACGCTTTTTTTCAGGCGATGCCGCCGCTGACGATCAGGTGATTGGCCAGCTCAGCCATCTGTTCGGGTTTTTCGCGGCAGTTCCGCCCGACCCAGGCGCGGATGATGCCGGCGCATCCGTAAACCAGAAAACTGTATCTGTAATCGAAATCCTCTTCGTTCACAGAAGGTTCGATACCGAGATAAATGCGGAGGCATTTTTCACGAAGTACTTCATTCAGGCGATGAAGGAAGCTTATATCTCCGTTCGGGCTGAGCAGAACGCGGCACATCTCCTGGTTTTCCTCAATAAAGCGGAAAAGATCCAGCAGGATGTTCTTCATTTGTTCCGTTACGTTTCCCTCTGTACGCGGTTCAAAGATCGCATCCAGTTTCTCAAACATCTCATCCTGGATTTTTTCAAGCATATCATAGATATCCTTATAGTAAAGGTAGAAGGTGCCGCGGTTCATATCCGCCAGGTCGGTCAGCTCTTTCACTGTGATCTCGTTGACCTGCTTCTGCTGCAGCAGTTCCGTCAGCGCCTGGGTCAGGATTTTCCGGGTCCGTCGCACACGGCGGTCCTCTTTTTTCATTTCTTCTGCCATATTACGGGCCTTCTTTCCGGGGAAGTAATGAACAGTTTCGCGTAAAGTGTTGATTATCCGGCTGCGCAGCTGTCCATGTTGATTAACAAACGATTGATAATCAATTTGATTATTGATTCCAATCACGAGGATTATTATAATTCGCAGTGTTGAGAAAGTCAACACCGTGTATTGTAACTTTGGAATGGAGGCAAGTATTGTGAAACGCGTAACAAAGTGGCTGGTCCGGCATCGGATTTGGGTCATCATCCTGTGTCTTGCACTGGTGGTACCGTCCGTACTGGGCATGGCCGCGACAAAAACCAAATACGACCTGCTCTATTATCTGCCGCAGGATCTGGACACGGTAAAAGGGCAGACAATTCTGCTGGATGATTTCGGAAAGGGAGCCTTTTCCCTGCTGGTAACGGAAGGGATGAGCGCACAGGAACAGGAAGACCTGGAAAACCGGGTGAAGGAAATTCCCCATGTGGATTCCGTGATCGGTTATGCGTCCCTGACAAAAGGCCGGATCCCGGTTGAGATCATCCCGGACGATCTCCGGGAACGCTTCAATCGGGGGAACTGCATGCTGACCGCTGTCTTCTTTGACGAAGGTTCTTCCTCCGAGGAAACCATGGAGGCTATCGAAAAGGTCCGGGCAGCAGCCGGTGAGAAGTGCTTCGTTTCAGGTCTGTCCGCCGTAGTGACGGATACCCGGAACCTCGTGGAATCCCAGGAAGGAATTTATATTGCCATCGCAGTGGGACTCTGCGCGCTGGTGCTGATGGTTACGATGGATTCCTTCCTGCTGCCGCTGATTTTCCTGGCCTGCATCGGGGTATCCGTGCTCTGGAACATGGGCAGCAATTACTTCCTCGGGGAGATCAGCTATATCACCAAAGCGGTGGCCGCGGTACTGCAGCTGGGTGTGACGCTGGATTATTCCATCTTCCTCTGGCACAGCTACAGCGAACAGAAGAAGCTGAATCCGGACAAGGATGAAGCTATGGCGGAAGCGATCCGGGTGACCTTTACGTCCATCCTCGGCTCCAGCCTGACGACGATTGCCGGATTTGTTTCCATCTGCTTCATGAGCTTCACCCTTGGCAAAGACCTGGGGATCGTTATGAGCAAAGGCGTTATCCTGGGACTGCTGGGCACCATTGTGCTGCTGCCCTGCGTAATCCGTCTGCTGGACGGCGTGATCGGGAAAACGAGCCACAAGCCGCTGCTGCCCGATGTCGGCGGGATCGGGCACTTTGTGGCAAAGCACTACAAGATCCTGGCGGCGGCCGTAGTGGTGCTGGCTGTTCCGGCATTCTGGGGTTACAGCCAGCCGAACGTCTACTATGACATGAGCAGGGTTATGCCGAAGAACCTGCCGTCGGTCGTCGCCAACAACAAGCTGGAGGAGACCTTTGATATGTCGACCACGCACCTGCTGCTTGTGGATGCCGATGTGTCCCAGACGGATGTCCGGAATATGACGGAAGAAATGCAGCGGGTGGACGGCGTGAAAGATGTATTCGGGATCGACAGCCTGCTTGGCGCGGATATTCCTGAATCCATTCTTCCGCCGGATGTACTGTCGATGGTCCGCAGCGACCGGTACCAGCTGATGCTGATCAATTCCGCTTATGTGATTTCCTCCGACGAGGTAAATGCGCAGATCGACGCCCTGAACACGATTCTGAAGAAATATGACAAGGGCGGCATGCTGATCGGTGAAGCGCCTTGCACGAAAGACCTGATTGCCTGCACGGATCACGACTTCACCGTGGTCAGCCTGATTTCCATCATCGCGATCTTCGTGATCATCCTGCTGGTCCAGAAGTCGTTCTCCCTGCCTGTGCTGCTGGTGGCTGTGATTGAACTGGCCATCGCCGCCAATCTGTGTATCCCATATTATCTCGGTACCGAGCTTCCCTTTGTGGGCCCGATCCTGATCTCGACAATTCAGCTGGGCGCCACAGTGGACTACGCGATCCTGCTGACGACGCGGTATAAACAGAACCGGCTGTCCGGACTGGACCGGAAAGAAGCCGTGGAGAAAGCGGTCGCTTCTGCAGCGCGGAGCATTCTGGTCAGCGGACTGGGCTTTTTTGCCGCCACGTACGGCGTCGGCCTGTATTCCAATGTGGATATGATTTCCGCCATGTGCCGGCTGATTGCCCGGGGTGCGCTGCTCTCCGTCGCGGTGGTGATGCTGCTTCTGCCTGCGCTGCTGCTGCTCCTGGACAAGTTCATTGTTCATACGACCTTTGATATGAAAACCGCACGCTGAGCGGAGAAAGGAATGTATTATGTGTAAGAAAGTTGTTGCTTTGCTGCTGGCGCTGACGCTTATGCTGGGCTGCGGATCCGCCCTGGCTGAAAATACCAAACATGAACGGGTATTCGCGGTGGCGGCCGCGGACGGAACCATGAAATCCCTGACGGACAGTATCCGGCTGGAAAACGCGGACGGGCTGGATGAACTCATGGACAAAACTATGCTGACCGGCCTGGAGAACGTCGGAGGGAAGGAAACCTTTACGCAGGACGGTGAAACGCTGACCTGGCAGGCGAAAGGGAAGGATATTACCTATCAGGGCACATCGGACAAAGCGCTGCCTGTGATGCCGGTTGTTACGCTCCGCCTGGACGGAGAGGAGATTTCCGCTGAAGCGCTGGAGGGAAAATCCGGCCGCGCGGAGCTGACGGTTGCCTATACGCAGCCGGAAGCTGTTCCGCATCTGGCTGTGACGGTTCTGCTGCTGCCGGAAAACGGCGTCAGCAATCTGGCATTGGAGAATGCTGCGCAGATTTCCCTTTCCGGGCGGCAGGCTGTGATCGGCTGGGGTGTTCCCGGCATGGAGGACGGCCTGGGCATTCCGGCGTCCTTCCGGATTTCATTTGATGCGGATCATGCGAAACTGGGCTGGATGATGACCTTTGCCTCTGCGGATCCCATTGATCTGGCATGCCGGGAAATCAACGGACGGATCGGCTTTGACCTCGGCAAGGAGCTGGATGGACTGGTATCGGTCCTGACTGCGATGGAGAAGGGAGAAAACCTGCCGGTTACCGGAACGATGACAGGAATCGCTTCTCTGAAGATCAATGAGCTGAACACCGGCCTGAATTCCCTGAATGACGGAGCACAGCAGCTTTCGGAAGGCGCCGCTGCCCTGGAGACAGGCCTTGAAACGCTGCGTGAAAACAGCGAGAAGCTGAATTCCGGCGCCGATGCGATCTTTACCGCAATTTTGAATACGGCGAATGAACAGATTCAGGCATCCGGTCTTGCTGAAGCCGGAATGCAGGTTCCGGAACTGACGGCGGAAAACTATCAGGATGTTCTGAGCGCCGCATCCGGAAAACTGCAGCTGCTGGGTGCGCTTTCCAAAGAAGCAAAGGCAGGCGCGGACAAACTGGCTGCTCTGCTTGAGCAGCTGAAACAGGTGGACGCCTTTGTGCAGGGGGTACACAGTTATACGGGCGGCGTCGATCAGGCGGCAGACGGTGCAAAGCAGCTGGCAGCCGGCGCGGTGACCCTGCATGACAAGGGGACGGATACCCTGTGCACGACCATCCTGGACGCCGAAAAGAAGGCAGCCGGAACCGCGCTTTCCTGGCTGAAGGAAAAACTGGCGACCGCAGTCCGCACACTCGAAGAAACAGGAACCCGCGTAAAGGACAGTGGTTATGATCTTCGCCCGGAGGGCATGAAGACGGTCACGGTTTATGTGATCCGTACGGATCTGTAATTCTGAAAACTGATTTGTTTTACGGACTGATCCTTTCAGACCGGCGGACAGGAAGCTTTTCCTGCTGCCGGCCCGGAAGGATTTGTTATTTTCTCAGCCGGCGGATCCGTTCGGATGAATACTGTTCGATCTGTTTCCATAACGAATTCAGCTGCTTTTTATGGGTGCAAAGCTTTTCCGTACAGTTTCTGCACTGCAGATAATCGTTTGTTTTTTCCGAGAAACGTTCAGGATGCAGGTAAAACGTGATTTCCCAGCGGATCAGCAGGGCTACGGACAGCGCAAGAAGACTCCAGGAATAGGATTTCCGGATAAAAAACAGCGGAGTGAACATCATGGCGTAGTCCCAGTTGTATATTCTGCAGGTGCTGCAGCATTTGTTTTTCAGGAACCATGTCTGGAAAGGACAGAAAAACAGGATGCAGATGATATCGCAGACAGAATAAGCGCTGGACAGCAGGATCATAATGCCGTCATCCAGGACTCCTGCAAGGTGCAGGGCGCCAAAGATCCCGTTAAAAACGATCCAGATCAGCGCAACGAGAACAGCTGCATTGTTGTCGGGAATGGAAATTTCCGTGCTGCCGGATTTGATGTAGTTGCGCGCAAACTGCTTCTGGCATCCCGGACTTTCGTATTTTGACGGGAAAAACCGCAGGATCATTTCCGCAACGAAAACAGCCCACGTGATATAAATGATCGCCGGGATTTTTTCAGCGCTTTCGAGCACCGGATCCGCGCTGAATATCCGGTAACGGATGTAGCTGATCAGGAGCAGAACAAACAGAGCAAACCGGTAAACCAGACGAATATAGTGCAATACACTCACAACGCTGATTTTTCTTTTCATCTTCATCCTTCTTTGATCCGGATTCCTGTCTCCGTTCTTGCGGATTTGTGTTTTCTTCCTGCGTCACTGATCCGGTTATGGTTCTGTTTCACACAGATTCAACATAAAATATCACACAGGGATCTTTCCGTCAAATATACAGAAACGTCTGTTTTTTGCAGTTTATGCTCCGGCGGAAACTAAAAAACACCAAAAAGACACAGCAATGCACCGATCATACTGTATGATACTTTTATCAATTCTGTACGGATGGAGGTATTTTACGATGAAGAAACTGATTGCCCTGCTGCTGAGCCTGATGCTGCTCTTTGGCACGAGCGCCGCGTTGGCGGATGACCTGAGTTTCACAACCGGCGGCACCGGCGGCGTATACTATGCTTTCGGTACGGTGCTGGCCCAGTATATTTCCAACAATACCGACCTGGAGATCAACGCTGTTGCCGGAAACGGTTCCATGGACAATATTGACAAGCTGGACATGAACGTGTATCAGCTGGGTTTTGTGCAGAACGATGTGGCCTACTATGCCGATCAGGGGATCCGCCTGTTTGAGGGCGATCCGGTCAACTCTTTCACTGCGCTGGCCGCGCTGTATACCGAAGCCGTTCAGCTGGTTACCTGCAATCCCGAGATCAAGAGCGTCGCGGACCTGAAGGGCAAGCGGGTTTCCATCGGCACCAACGGATCCGGCGTTTATTTCAATGCGCTGGACTTCCTCGCGGCCTATGATATGACCGAGGCGGATATCATTCCCCAGTACCTGAGCTTCAACGATTCCGCTGAATCCCTGAAGGACGACAAGATTGACGCCGCGTTCGTGGTTTCCGGCATCCCGACCGGCTCCGTGATGGATCTTTCCACCGCCAAGAAGGTTTACCTGGTTGGTCTGGACGATGAACATATCGAAAAGCTGATGGCGATCTCTGCGGCGTATACACGGTATACCATTCCCGCTGAAACCTATGATCTTGACGCGGACGTGATTACGGTCGGCATGAAGGCTACGATCATTGCCAATGAACAGGTGAATGACGAACAGGCGTATACGATCGTGAAGACGATCTTTGAAAACAAGGAAGAAATCACGAACGCGCACGCCAAGGGCGCGGACCTGGACCTGGAGTTTGCTTCCGTCTGCGGTCTGCCGTATCATCCCGGCGCTGCGAAATATTTCGCGGAAAAAGGCATCACGGTGGAAACCCGGTAAGCAGTAAGGAGCACGTGTTGTGAAAAAGAAGGAACTGGACCCGGCTGTACCGGTTCAGCCCGGCATCGGGGAGAATACAGATGCAGCGGCTGATGTGGAAGCGATCATGCGGAAGTATGACCGGGAAAGCAATATGCGGGTATGGAAAGGCAAGCCCAGAATTTTCGTGGGTGTTATTCTGGCGGCTTTTTCACTGTACTGTATTTATGTTACGCTTTTCGCCAATTTCCTGGAACAGATCCGGCTGAGCTCTTTCCTGGGACTGGTTATCATCATGGGTTACCTGACGTATCCGGCGAAAAAGGGACGCGTCCGGGTAAATTATATCCCCTGGTATGATATTCTCCTGATGGTTGCCGGCGCTGCGGCCTATTTCTACTTTACCGTTCGCGCCCCGGCGCTGATGACGATGCGCGTGAAGGCAAAACTGAATGATCCAGTGTACATTATTGCCGGGATCGTCGGGATCCTGACGCTGTTTGAACTTTGCCGGAGGAGTGTCGGACTTCCGATTCTCTGTGTCTGCGGTGTGTTCCTTGCCTATACCGTTTATTTCTATGTCAAGGACGGGAAGCTGCTTTCCACGGTAGTCCATGAGCTGTTCTACAACGAAAACGGCCTGTTCTCCACGCCGGTGAACGTCTGCTCCAAATATATTGTGGTATTCATCATCTTCGGCGCGTTCCTGGAAAAGACAGGCATTTCGGAGTACTTCATTGCCCTGGCCAACGCGCTGACAGGACGCTTTGCCGGCGGACCCGCCAAGGTTGCGGTGGTTTCATCCGCACTGTGCGGCATGGTTTCCGGATCTTCCGTCGGCAATACCGTTACCACCGGATCCATCACGATTCCGATGATGAAGAAAACAGGATATGACAAAAACTTTTCCGGCGCGGTGGAAGCAGCCGCGTCCACCGGAGGACAGATCATGCCGCCGATCATGGGCGCGGCGGCCTTCCTGATGGCGGACTATCTGGGGGTGCCCTATTCCGATATCATCGTCCGGGCGATCCTGCCTGCCTGCCTGTATTTCCTGGGCGTGTTTCTTTCTGTCCATCTGGAGGCGAAGCGGCTGAATCTGAAGGGACTGAGCAGGGAACAGCTGCCAAGGATCCGTGAACTGATCAAGGAAAGCTACCTGCTGCTGCCCCTCGCAATCCTGATTTATCTGGTTTGTTCCAATACGAAGACCATGCAGTTTTCAGCGGCGGTTTCCATTCTTGCGACGATAGCGGTTGGCGTCATCAGCAACATTCACCGGAACATCCGGCACGGGAAACCGCTGCAGACCGGTGAGGGAACGCATAACCAGCGGTTCAGGCCGGTCCATGTGTTCGAAGCGCTGGAAAACGGCGGGAGAAGCTGTATTTCAGTGGCGGTGGCGTGCGGAGTGGCCGGCATCATCTGCGGCTGCCTGACGATTACGGGCCTGGCGAGCACCGTCATCAACGCGATCGTGATTGTCGCCCAGGACAAACTGTTCCTCGGATTGCTGCTGACGATGATCTGCTGCATTATCCTGGGAATGGGACTGCCGACAACCGCGACTTACTGTATCATGGCGTCCACCTGCGCGCCGATTCTGATCAAGATGGGCGTTCCGATGGTCTGCGCGCACTTCTTTGTATTCTATTACGGAATTGTGGCGGATATCACGCCGCCGGTCGCGCTGGCGGCCTATGCCGGATCGGCGATCTCAGGCGGAAGCCCCATGAAGACAGGCGTCAACGCGACGCGGCTGGCCATTGCGGGATTCATCATTCCGTTTGTTTTTGCGATGAGCCCGGATATGCTGCTTGTGAACACCACATGGTACGAGGTTCTGCTGATTACCGTAACATCCATTATCGGGATGTACGGCGTGACGGTCGGGCTGAGCGGTTTCTGCGACTGGGAGAAGACGGGGCCGGCGCAGGTGCGGATTGGTTACCTGCAGCGTTTTGTCTCCATTGCGGGCGGACTGCTCCTGATCTATCCCGGTATCCTGACGGATGCGATCGGAGCCGCGCTCGTGGTCGGCGTGATCCTGTGGCGGATGATGCAGAAACGCCGGGCGGCTGCCTGAAATAGCGGATTTACCTGAAAGAGGACCTTTGAAAGGTCTTCTTTTTTCATGTTTTCCGCTTTTCCGGAAGAATAAGGACTGTATGCATGGAAAAATGTGACAAATTCTTTTTTATGTGATAAAATAAATAAGTTAGCGGCTTTCCGGCAACGGGCAGCTGCAAATATAAAACCGGAGAGATGAATTATGCACTATTTTGTCGGTAAACTGCTCCCGGAGGAACGGGGTTCCATCCCATATCTTCCCACAACCGCGGATCTGCTGAAGTTCCTGGAGGAAAAATATCCGGAACAGACAGCGCTTTCAGACGAGAAACGTACGGTTACCTATAAGGAACTGGTTCAGCACGCCGGCTGCCGCCGGAGCCTGCTGGCAAAGAAAGAAATTCAGCCGGGAACGAATATCGGCATTCTCGGAAGGAACAGTATCGAAGCGGTCGAGTGGTTCCTGGCAGTTACAAGCTATGGCTGCACGGCGGTGATGCTCCCCGCGGCGCTCCAGGCGGAAGTGCTGGCCGGAGCAATTCCCTTCTACGAAATCGCGGCGGTGATTCCGGATGCGGAGCAGCTGCCGAAGCTCTCGAATATTCAGGTTCCCTGCATCGGCATGACGGAAGAGGACGACCATCCCGCCGAAGCAAAAGCTGTGAAAAAGACAGACCGGGCTGCCATCTTCTTTACCGGCGGTACGACCGGAAAACCCAAGGGCGTTATCCTGAATCACGGCGCGATTATGCGCGGGTCTCATAACGGAACCTTCCGTCCCGGAACCATGTTCGGCCAGACGATGATCGCGGTGCTTCCCTTTACCCATGTATTCGGTCTGATCTTCAGCATGCTGAGCGGGCTGTACGCCGGATCCCATGTGGCAGTTTGCGGAAACATGAACATGCTGTTCAATGAAATGATGCGTGTGAAGCCCACGACCATGATTGCTGTGCCCGGCATGGCGGATATTATGCTGAATATCGCGAAAGCCAAGGGGCCCGCGGTGCTGGGCGGCAGGCTGAAACTGATTATCTGCGGCGCGGCGCCGGTGCCGGAAAAGCTGCACGCGGAATTCCTGCAGTTCGGCGTGGAAGTGCTGGCCGGATACGGAATGACTGAGACGGCCAATCTGGTCA